>CABVAS010000019.1 GCA_902496375.1 uncultured Collinsella sp. | reverse complement strand
GAGGGTCTCGACGGCACGCTTGCTGGCGATGACCTCCTGGACAAACTCCAGGTCAAGCCACTGGGACAGCAGCAGGCCGCCCGAGCCGGTAATGGCGCAGGTCATCTGGGCCGTCGGCAGCACGGTCGCAGCGCCCTCGAACAGGTCGCGGGCACAAGCGCGGACGTCGGTGTGGTGGCGCTGGTACTTGGCGTAGACGATCTGGTTGTCGTCGTTGAGCACGGCGAGCTTAACGGTGGTGGAGCCCACGTCGATGCCCAGGTGCAGGTTGCCGCGGGCGGCCTCGGGGTTGAAGATCGCGCCTTCGGGGGCCTGGGCGGCGGCTACGGGCTCAGCGGCGGTGGCGGGCTCGCTGACGACGGAAGTCTCCCCTGCCACGTTCTTGGCATCGGCAACTGCCTCGGCAACTTTCTCGGCAGCCGCGGTCGCGGCCTTCTGCGCGGCGTCCACCACGGCGGGCGCGGCCTCGCGTGCGGCAGCGACCATGCGGTCCTTGATGCCCTCGACGAGTTTGCTCATTGTCTCTCCTCTTAGTTGTTGGACTCGACGGTTGCGGTGGTGTCGACCGCGTCCTCGAGCTGCAGATTCAATAGCTTCATGCCGTATTCCGGCACGTTGATATCGATGGGTTGGCCATACAGGTCGCCGGGGCGCACAAAGGCGATAACCGTCATAATGCGCGCCATGGTCTCGGGCGATTCGGTGAGCCCACGCTCAAACCAGCGCTGAATCAGACCGACCTCGGCACTCACGACATAGGTAACGTAGTAGTCAAAGAAGGTGCCCAGTGCCAGGCCCAAGATGCCCGTCTGTGCACGCGGCACCACGGCCTCGCGTGCGGTATCGATGATCTTTTTAATAAAGGCGGGGTCGCCGCCCGGGCCCAGTAGGGCCCCGATAAGGTCGCGATTAGCCGCAAGATAGCGAAGCAGCTCAACCGAACCGGGTGCCGGCTCGAGCTCGTCGATGTTGCGGTAAAGATCGGGTAATTGAGCTGCGGTGATAAGCTCCACCCGCTCGCGAATCTCGGCAAGCAGGCCGTCCTCGATCTGGCTGATAAAGTCGGGGATATCGCGGTAGTGCGAATAGAACGTTCGACGCGTAAGACCGGCGCGCTCGGTGAGCGACGCGACGTTAATGCGCGAAAGGTCGCCGCTTTCGGCAAGCTCGCTGGCAAGCGCCTGGCGAAGGGCGCGCTGCGAGCGAAGGGACCGGCGATCACATTTCTCGAGCTGGGACAAGCGTCCTCCTTGTTACTCAGACTGTACGCTATTGCACAGTGCGAGTATTATTGCACACCGTGTGTATCAACACGTAAAGGCAATATTTGGAATGTGACAAAGGGCAGTCCCTTTGTCACATTCAGCGACCGCCTAGGTTGTGCCAGTTGTGCCTGGCTTTTGGAGCGGCATTGCCGATTGTTCAAAATGTCATTCGTGGGTAGAATAGTGTCGACGGCAGCCCAAGTTCTGGAAAGCTGGGCAGCGCCGTTGCTTGGATTAAGGGGTCAACGCCTTAGCGGCGGCGACCCCTTTTACGTTGCTTCGAACGTTGCTTGAGTGCCTCGGAAAGCCCGACGAGCGCCGTGGAGAACGAGACCAAAGCGGTCAGAAGTCTCACGAAATCAATCAGATCGGTCATGGGCATCACCTCCCATCAGATGGAGGGCGTTGCCCGGCACATGGAACTGCCGCCAACAGTATCAATTCTATCAAAGCGCAGTTAGATATGCGAATGTTTGTTCGTATTTCAAGAGACCAGCGTCACCTGTGACAAAGGGGCTGTCCCTTTGTCACATTATTCGATTACGGTGCAGGAATTCTGCTTGTGCATGGTGGCAAGCATGTGTTTGGGAACGGCGTGGGCCATGCAGCTACCGATAGTCGCGCTCGCGGCGGTCTTGGCCGCGTCACTGCCGTTTTTGGTCGCGTAGCTATGGCGGAAGCGTTTGAGCATGGCAATGTCGTTGCCGCCGTCTCCGTAAACCGCGACCTCGTCCTCGGCAATGCCGTAGTAGCCCGCCAGCCAGGCCACACTCTCGCCCTTGTTGCACGCCACGTCCGTGATCTCGAACATCACCGGATCAAACGGCGCGTTGACCACACGGTCCGAGCGCTCGGCCAAATACGCCTTAAGGTCGCGCTCCAGCTCGGGCGAGGTCACGCGACAGTTGATCTTGCACACATCGTGGCGCAGGATGTCACCGATCGACTGGTCGAAATACTGTTCCTCGTGGTACCCGCCACGTGCACGCATACCGCGCATCACGATGCGCTTGATAGGACTGTCTTTTTTAAAGCCTGCCTGGTGCATCTCGAACGATCCACTCGAGAACATGCCATCGGGCGTGGAGCAGTCAAAACAGATATCCGGAAACTCCTTGAGCAGCTCCTCGGTAATCTGCGAGTCGATGGTCCAGGTCCTGAGCACCTCGCCATGGCTGTCGCGCACGATGGACCCATTGGAGCAGCAGGCGTCGAGTGCCAGGCCCGTAAAGCCATGCTCGCCAATCGGCAGCGTCGAGCGCCCGGTCGCGGGAACCACATGCAGGCCAGCCTCGGTCAGCTCGCGAATGGCACGGCGGATGGTCCCATCTGCCTCGTGCAGGGCGTTCAGCAGCGTTCCGTCTAAGTCACTCGCAAACATCTTGATCATGGATACGCCTCTCCTTCGTCTGCACGATATTGTAGACGAAGGAGAGGCATGCCTAAACAATGCCGTCCCGGCGCGGCGTGCCACTGTCTCCACAAATTCACGGTCCCCCAGCGCCTTAAGACATTCGCCATAAGCGACTTTTCAGCCGATTAAACAGCGCCGTCGTCGACGTCAGCACCGCCAACATGCCTGCGAATACAATCGCCGGAGCCCATCGATCATATGCAAGCCCGTAAACCAATTGGCCAATAGGCGTTGCACAGGAAAGTGTCATATAAACGAGTGCCAGCACTTTTCCGCAGAGTTCCTTTGGCGCTGACCGCTGAACAAATGAAACGATTCCGACCGATGCAATGCTTGCCCACGCCATGACCCATGCCGAGCCGGCCGCAAGCGCGGCAAACGCTAATTCATCAGGACCGCTCAGTAGCGTGACAATAATCGGTACGACTCCAAAACAAATCATCGCAACATATCGACATATGCCCTTGAAGGAAAAACGATGCGGCCAAATACCGACCAAACCACTGCCGACAAAACCACCTAAGCCCATAGCCACCTCAATAATCCCAACAAAGGATGACTGCATTCCGAGATGCTTTGCAACAATAACGGGAGCACCAATCGTTAACCCAACTAACGCAAGGTTCAAAATAGCCGCAAGCAAAAACACAACGAGCAATGATGCGTTTTGAAACAGGTACCGAATCGACTCCCGAAAATCGCTTCGGCATGTCGAGCAAGTCGTACTGTCCCCTGTCATTCCAGATGAGGCATTTTGCTTGAGTGCGCCCCCGAACAGCAGGGCTGACATCGCAAACGTCAACGCCGCGGTTTCGCATAGAGCATCGATACCAAAGCACCCATAGACTGCCGTCCCGACTACAGGCCCCAAGATATTGCTCGCCATGGTTACCTGCGAGACCAACGCTGTGGCACGCTCAACCTTTTCTTGGCCCATCATGTGCACCGTCTCAATTTGAAGCATCGGTTTCAGCAGCGATTGGATGCCATATTGGACGCAAAGCATTGCTGCCACGACAACCGCAAGAGGCAGCGAACACTTCATGGGGATAAACAGCAGTGATGCAGCCATCAGAACAATGCCGAGCACCACAAGAACCCCGCGATGTCTCCCGTGATCCGCCAAGATTCCGCCAGCCGGAGTCGCAAGCACGCCCGGCACGAACGCTATCGCCGCGACAGCACCATATAACGTTGACGAGCCGCTGCAATCGAACAAGTAAAGCGGGCACGCAAAGCACAGTGCCGACAACATCGAATACGCGCACAGCTGTGCAACAAGAAGACCGAAAAGCCTGATAGATCGCACTGTTTTTTGCGCCAACGAGACATTGCTCCTCCGCATTCCAGCCATAAGCCTGCCCCCTATACATACCATTAGTATGTATTTAATGACTTGAAAAGGGCAGCCGTGGCTACCCTTACAAATCAATTACATACCGTCAGTATCTATATTACCACCCAGCACGGTTCCATACGTCCCAAATCTGAGCCGTTGTCTGGAGCACTTCATTACCCAAATCGAGCCCCACCGCGGCCGCCATCTGCGCCAAACATTGCGCGCGAGCGAGCATTCGATCCTTGGTCTCGAGCGGACGGAACAGCGGCAGCAGCCAAAGATTCGCCAACAACGATACGGCCTCAGCCGCTTCGCGCGGGCATTTGCACGCAATGGAGCCGTCGGCGATGCCCTCCTCGATCACTGGCAAAAGACAGCCATCGGCCGACTCGTCGAACGAGCCCTGGTACTGCATCGCCAGTAGACGCGAGCTTTTTACCGGATCTGCCGCAGGATGCATGCGTGCCCATAGCTCAATTTGCGGAACGACAGACTCGGGCGCGTACAGTCGCTTGAGCTTTTGGGCTCCCGTCATATTGCCAGCACCGAGTGTCGCGCGGCGGCGCTCAACAATCGGAGCCATTGCCCGATCAAATGCGGCGTTGAAAATCTCTTCTTTGCTCTTAAAGTGATGATAGACAGCACCCTTGGTCATGCCATCGAGGCGGTCGACGATATCTTGAATGCTCGTCCCCTCATAACCCTGTGCGCAGAATAGCTCCAGCGCCGCGTCGAGAATCTTCGCGACCGTCTCCTCGGGATATTTATTACGCCCCATAATCTGTCCATCCGCAACGCAAGTCTTGTGCCTCATTGCAGTATTTTAACGTTGCGGATGGCAGGCGGTCGATTCTACACCGCGGCGGGGCCGTGTTCGCCGGTACGGATGCGGATGACTTCCTCGACCGGCTCGACCCAGATCTTGCCATCGCCGACGGCTCCGGTGCGAGCGGCGTTGCAGATGATGTCGACAATGCCATCGACGTGCTCATCGGCGCAGATAAGGGTGAACTGCACCTTAGGGATCGTGTTGACAAGCAACTCGTTGCCGCGCACGTATTCCTTCCAGCCATGCTGTGAGCCGCAGCCCTGCACCTGGTTGATAGTCATACCGCGAACATCGGCAGCAAACAGCGCGTCTTTAAGAACCTCAAGCTTCTCAGCACGAACGATCGCCGTAATTTTCTTCATAGTAAATTCCTCTCTTTATCAAAGAAATGAATTGCCATTCAATGACGCGGGTTTTCCAGGTGCCCGAGATTGCCCCGAAAGAGGAGCGCCGCGTACTTCGGTACGCAAGCGACGGTTTGAGGGGCAAGGTCGGGTGCCTGGGAAAGCCGCGCGACGATTGAACGGCAAGGTGCGGAGCCTGGGGAAGCCGCTAGTCAAGTCCCGAGAACGAGGGATACGCGCTCTCGCCGTGTTGACTCGCGTCCAGGCCCAGCGCCTCGTCGGCCTCGTCCACGCGCAGGCTGCCGTGGAACAGCGCCTTGACCACCGCGGCGATCACCAAGTCGAGCACCAGTACAATAGCGACCGTCACCACAATGCCCAAAATCTGCGAGATGAGCAGCGAGACATCGCCCGTGTAGAACAGGCCGCCCTTACCGGTCCACGAGAGCTCCGGCACGCAGAACAGCCCCGTGAGCACGCCGCCCAGGATGCCACCGATGCCGTGGCAGCCAAACGCGTCGAGCGCATCGTCGTAGCCAAATTTGGTCTTAAGATGGCTGATGGCCAGGTAGCAGACGGGAGATACGATCAGACCCATGACCAGCGCCGCCCACGGCTCGACAAAGCCCGCGCCCGGCGTGACCACCACAAGGCCCGCAACCAGACCGGTGCTGGCGCCCACCAGCGTGGGTCGACCGGTGTGCACGCGCTCGACGGCAAGCCACGAGACCATGCCCGCCGCGCTGGCCGTCACGGTATTGAGGATGGCAAGTGCCGCCACGGCGTCGGCCTTGAACTCGCTGCCGCCGTTAAAGCCAAACCAGCCAAACCAAAGCAGACCGGCTCCCAGCGCCACAAACGGCACGTTATGCGGACGGTAGCTCACCATGCCAAAGCCGCGACGACGGCCGAGCATTAAGCAGAGAATCAGGCCCGTAAGACCAGACGAGATGTGCACCACGTCGCCGCCGGCAAAGTCGAGCGCGCCGATGATATCGCCGATAAAGGAGCCCTCGCCGCCCCAAACCATGTGAGCAAGCGGCGCATAGACCACGAGCAGCCAAATGCCCAGGAAGGCCGTCGTGGCACCGAACTTAACGCGGCCGGCCAGGCTGCCCGTGACGATAGCAGCCGTGATCATGGCAAATGCCATCTGGAAGGCGATGTTGATGATCTGAGGGTAGACGACACCGTCCGCAGCATTGCCCTCGGCCGCCTGCAGCACCTGGTTGAGCACCGGCAGGCACAGCAGCTGGTCAAGGCCTCCAATAAACGGACTCGAACCGTCGCCGCCATAGGCCAGAGACCAGCCGGCAACAATCCACAGCACACCAACCAGACCAATGGCGCCAAAGCACATGAGCATGGTGTTGATGACATTTTTGCGCCTGGACAGGCCGCCATAGAAAAACGCCAGACCCGGTGTCATTAAAAACACGAGCATGGTGCAGATGAGCATAAACGTTGTCGATCCCGTATCGTACATTCGCTCTCCCTTGGTCGCATGAACGTTGTCGGCGCCCATAATGCGGCCGAGGGGCAACTGGTGTAGACCAGATACGGCGTTGTTAAACGCGGCGTTGTCGAATGGAAACGGCGCCGCAATCTTGGAAACGGCGCGGCAACGGACGCGAAACGAACGGGAAATACGCGAGCAAGGAAGCCGTGAGCGCGCCCGTCCCGGCTAGTGGCGGAACAGCTCGCGGGCTCGGTCGCGGAGATTAGTTGCTCGAATGACGCCTTCGTAGCGATTGATGCGCAGACGCGGGAAGGCGTTAAAGAAGCGTAGGTCGCGGCGGCTGAGCGACACGCTTGGCACCGGACGGCTCATGCGCTTGCCGGCAAGGCGACGACTGAGCGACGGACGCGGCATGTTCGGCGCGGCATCGGCCACGCGGCGGGCGGCAAGCGCCAGGCCGCGAGCACCATCCGCGATAAACGTCGGCATCGAAGCCTTCTCGCGCAGGGCATCGAGCGCGGCGTCACCCAGCTCGGCCAGCCACGCGTTAACGGCACGGCTACGGATGTGCGTCTGTGCCACCGAGTCAATCGTAGAATCGGGAATACGTTCGAGCATTGAGTCCGAGGCATCGGCAAGCGACTCATTGATGCGGTCGGCAAGGTCGGCCCGGACGCGCTCCAGCTGATCGGACAGACGCCGCCAGCTCGCCAGCGAGCACAACGCGTCGACCATCATCGCGACCGCGACGATAAAGGCGGACAGCCGCACAATCAGCACCGGCAGATGACCAAGCAGCCCCAGCAATGCCGGCTCCACTAAACGGCAAATGCACAGCGCACCCAGGCCAAACGCGCATGCCCAGTACAGGCAGATGCGTCCGTGCAAGTTAAACGGCAGGTGCGAGTAATCCCAAAAGCGAGCGCCCGTTGTTTTTTCCAACAGCACGCCTACGCTGTACTCAATCACGCTGCATACGAGCGCTGCAGCGACAAACTGGCTCGACGCGTCAGGAATTCCGCGCAACAGCAGCCAGCAGGCAATGCCGCCCGCGCCATAGATGGGGCAACACGGTCCCAGCAAAAAGCCGCTGTTGGCAAAGCGTCCGTGGTTGAGCATGGCGCAGACCGTCGATTCCCATGCCCAGCCGCAAAACCCGTAGAAGGCGAACGAGAGCACCAGTGCCGAAAGCGGACAGGCGGCAAGCGTCGCGCCGTCAAATGCCATGTCGATCGCGGTCCCCACCGTCTACCCTCTCCTCTTTTCACTCGAATCTTTGCTCGAGCCGTCGCTCGAGCCCTCGCTCAAATCGTTCGCGTCGTCTTTGCGCGGCAGGCGGCCGGCGACCGTCTCGCGCAGAGCACACCATTTATCCGCCAGGCACACAATCCAAGCCTCACGACACGTCGGCGGCACCGGCACCAGCGGAAACATATGCCGCACGATAATATTCCGTTCGCGCGACGTCAGCTCAAAATCTTCCTCCGCGCGCGCTAGGGCAAAAAACGGGTGGCGAAAGCCATGCAGCCGATGGCTTGGGTCGGGATCGTGCCAATCGTAGAGAAAGTAATCGTGTAACAAGGCTCCGCGCAGCAGCGAGGCACGGTCGATCGAAACACCGACGCGGCCCAGGCGCTCGGCAAAGGACAGGCTCGTCCGCGCTACCGAAGTCACATGTGCATAGACCGTCACGTCGCCATGCTGGATAAACTCGCGCGTCAGGTCCAAGCGGCCCGCCTGGGCGAGCTGGCGGGCGGCATCGTCGACCTCGTGCGCGATTTTCTCGGCACGAACGGCATCGGACATGCTGCCTCCTTCCAGCGGCTCACGGCGGCAAGCCACGGCCTGCACGTATTGAAAAAATCATCATCGAATCTATCAGTATGGCATCGGACAAAACGTTTTGCCCCACCAGTTGGCGAATTACCGCGCCGCCGTCACATATCAAACGCCAAAATGTGCGAGACTGTCTTGTGCAATTGTGTCGGCCGAGGGAGCGCCGGCACTCGATTCGCATGGAGTAACCCACAACGATGCTGCTTACGCAAACGACAACGCCCGAGGACGTCAAGGCTCTTAATCGTGCCGAGCTCCCGCAGCTCTGCGACGAGATTCGCCACGCCATCCTCGAAAGCTCCGCCGCCGTCGGCGGGCACGTTGCCCCCAACCTGGGCGTCGTTGAGCTTACGGTCGCGCTCCATCGCGTGTTTAACTCCCCTGTCGACAAGATTCTCTTTGACGTTTCGCACCAGACCTACGCCCACAAGGCGCTGACTGGGCGCGCGTACACTTATATCGATCCGAAGCGCTTTGGCGAGGCCTCTGGCTTTGCCAATCCCGACGAGTCCGAGCACGACCTGTTCGCCATGGGCCATACCTCCACGTCGGTGAGCCTGGGCTGCGGCCTGGCGCACGCTCGTGACCTGGCGGGCGATGCGTACAACGTCATCACCATCATTGGCGACGGCTCGCTTTCGGGCGGCCTGGCGTTTGAGGGCTTCAACAATGCCGCCGAACTCGACAGCAACCTGATCATCATCGTCAACGATAACGACCAGTCCATCGCCGAGAACCACGGTGGCCTCTATCGCAATCTGGCCGAGCTGCGCGCCAGCAACGGCACCTGTGAGCGCAACGTTTTCCGCGCGATGGGACTCGACTACCGTTATTTGGACGCCGGCAACGACGTGTTGGCCCTAGTCGACGCGCTGCAGGAACTGCGCAATATCGATCATCCCATCGTGCTGCACGTCTCCACCGCCAAGGGTAAGGGCTTTGAGCCAGCCCAGAGCGACCCCGAACGCTGGCATCACGTGGGTCCGTTTGACATGGCAACTGGGCGCAAGCTCTGCCCGGGCCATCCGAGCGAGCCTGCGCCGCGCACCTATGCCGACATTACGGGCGAGGCACTCAGCGCCGCCATCGAGCGCGATCCGCAGGTCGTGGGCATCACGGCTGCCACGCCCTACATCATGGGCTTTACACCCGAGCTTCGCGCTACCACCGGCAAACAGTTTGTTGACGTGGGCATTGCCGAGGAGCACGCCGTGACTTTTGCCACCGCGCTTGCGCGCTCGGGCGCCAAGCCAGTCTTTGGTGTGTACGGCACGTTTTTGCAGCGCGCCTACGACGAGCTATGGCACGACCTGTGCCTCAACGACGCCCCCGCAACCATCCTGGTGTTTGGCGCATCAATCTTTGGCACCACATCCGAGACGCACCTCTCGTTCTTTGATATTTCTATGCTGGGCGCTCTTCCCAACATGCACTACTTGGCGCCGGCCTGCATGGAGGAATATCTATCCATGCTGAGCTGGTCGCTCGACCACCGCGAGCATCCCGTGGCGATTCGTGTACCGGGCATCGGCCTGGTGAGCCGTCCCGACCTTGCGCCTGCCGAAAACACCGACTACAGCGCCGTTCGCTACAACGTGGTGCGCCAGGGTCGCGACGTAGCAGTGCTCGCACTCGGCGACTTCTTTGAGCTGGGTGAGCGCGTGGCAAACCGTCTGACTGCCGAGTACGGCATCGAGGCCACGCTCGTCAACCCGCGCTTTGCAACCGAGCTCGACCGCGAGTTCCTCGATAGCCTTGCCGCCGAGCATCGCGTCGTCGTCACCCTCGAGGACGGCATCTTGGACGGCGGCTGGGGCGAGCGCGTGGCGTGTTACCTGGCCTGCACGCCCGTGCGCACGCGCACCTTCGGCATCGCCAAGGGCTTCCCCGACCGCTACGACCCCAACGAACTGCTTGCGCAGAACGGCATGACGGTCGAGAACATGGCCGCCGAAGCCGTAAGGCTGCTCAACGAGTAAAAAACCTCCGCAAGGGAAGCACCCCTGCGGAGGTTTTTATTTTCGCGACGCGATTATCTCAATTTGTAACATCTAGGGCCCGAATTCCCGTCTAACTGTTACAGATCGAGACGAGACGTCTTAGTCCCCGACGTTTGTCTCAATCTGTAACAGTTAGAGACCTTTTGACCGTCCAAATGTTACAGATTGAGACATTCGAATTCCCCTGAAGAGAAAATCTCAATCTGTAACAGTTACTCGGCAAAAATGGCTGCAGATGTTACAGATTGAGACAAAACAGCAAGGCATGCCGTTGCATCGGCCAGAACCACCACAAAGGTGCCTGCCCTTTTTGGTAGGTAGAATTACCCATAAGGTAAGTATGTTTCTGAGTTATTTCGTGTTGACCCATTTGAGCGCGATAGGGTATAACTCTACTCAACCGCTAGGGATTTTATTGAGAAAGGTGTTCTACCATGAGCAAGAACCTCTCCCAGCAGGTCGTTCTCGACCGCCGCGGCTTCGTTGCCGCCACCTTCGCAACCGTCGCCGGCCTTGGTCTTGCCGGCTGCTCCGACACCAGCGCCGAGGCCGACAAGGGTTCCGCCGCCGGTTCCTCCAAGAGCTCCGAGGATACCGAGGCTTCCACCACGCTCGACGCCAAGGCATTCGACAAGCTCGTCGACAACGGCCCCAAGGCCGATGACGATGCCGTCGCCGCCAGCACCTGGGCCACGGCCGTCAAGGACGCCGGCGTCTTTAAGATCGGTGGCGTTCAGACTTCCACGCTCTTCTCCCTCCTCAACGAGAAGGACGGTCAGACCCGTGGCTTCGATGCCGGTATCGCGCAGCTCCTGTCCAACTACATCCTGGGCGAGAACAAGGTCGAGATCACCCAGGTGACCTCGGACACGCGCGAGTCCGTCTTGCAGAACGGCCAGGTCGACGCCGTCTTTGCCACCTACACCATCACTGACGAGCGCAAGAAACTCGTCTCCTTTGCCGGTCCCTACTACTACACCCAGCAGGCCATCCTGGTGCTCGCCGATAACGACGACATCAAGAGCGTCGACGACCTGGCCGACAAGAACGTCGCCGTCCAGTCCGGCTCCAACGGCCCCGCCATCCTGGAGGAGTTCGCCCCCAAGGCCAGCCAGCAGGAGTTCAAGACCGACGAGGAGGCCCGTCAGGCACTCCAGCAGGGCCGCGTTGACGCCTACGTCATCGATAACAACATGCAGCAGAGCGCCCTGGTCCGCGAGCCCGGCAAGTACAAGATCGCCGGCAAGCCCTTCGGCAGCAAGGAGCCCTATGGCATCGGTCTGCCGCTCGATTCCGACGGCGTTGCCTTTGTCAACGACTTCCTTAAGAAGATCGAGGACGACGGCACCTGGACTGAGCTTTGGCAGATCTGCATCGGCGACCGTACGGGCGACACCAATGTTCCCGAGCTGCCCGAGATCGGCGCCTAGGCAGCGAGCCTGGTAACGGCCGCAACGAAACCATGCGGAAACGCATGATGCGCTTTATTGCGGTAAACTGTTTCCTCACTGAGTTGTCGGGGCTTCCGTACACACGGGAGCCCCTTTCCTTATCGGCGGGAGGTCCGCATGAGTCTCTCCGAACTCTGGTCGCTCTATGGCCAGAACTATATCGACGCGCTGCTAGCGACCTGGGGCATGACGCTTGAGTCGTTTGCCATCGCCATGGTACTGGCCGTCGCCGTCACCGTGATGCGCGTGTCGCCGCTCAAGCCGCTGCGCGTCTTTGGCGACCTGTATGTCCAGGTCTTCCGTAACATCCCCGGTATCGCGCTGCTTATCATCGTCGTCTACGCGCTGCCGCCACTCAAGGTCGTTCTGCCCTACCGCACCTGCGTTATCGTCGCTACGGTCCTTTTGGGCTCGGCCTTTGGTTCCGAGAACTTTATGAGCGGCATCAACACCGTTGGCGTCGGTCAGGTCGAAGCCGCACGTTCGCTCGGCATGAGCTTTAACCGCATCCTCGCCAAGATCGTGATTCCGCAGGCGCTGCGCTCGAGCGTGCTGCCCATGACCAACCTCTTTATCGCCGTCATGCTCACCACTGCGCTCGGCAGCCAGGTGCCACTTAAACCGCAGGAGCTCACCGGCGTGGTGAGCTACATCAACACGCGCTCGCTCGGCGGCGTCGCCGCGTTCTTTATCTCGGCGCTCGGCTATCTGGGCACGGCCTTTGTGGTGAGCCACATTGGCAACTACATCGATAAGAAGGTGAGGATCCTCCGATGAGCAAGCACTCCTCCCCTGCGCTTACCATGCGCGATGCGCTCTACGAGGCTCCCGGCCCCAAGATGCGCGCCAAGATTCGCATCGGTACCGCCATCTCACTCGTCGCCGTCGCCGCACTCGTCGCCCTGGTACTGCAGCGCTTTTATGTGACCGGTCAGCTTTCGGTCCACTATTGGTATTTCTTTACGCACCTCACCACCTGGAAGTTCCTGCTTGCCGGCTTTGAGGGCACCGTTAAAGTCGCACTCACCGCTGGCGCCATCGCACTGGTGCTGGGCCTAGGCCTTATGCTCGGCCGCACCAGCGACATTAAGCCGCTGCAGCTGGTCTGCCGCGTGCTCACCGATTTCTTCCGCGGCGTGCCAAGCCTGCTGTTCATCTACTTCTTCTTTTTGGTGCTGCCTCAGTACAAGATTGCACTGCCGTCGTTTTGGATGCTCACGCTTCCTGTCGCGCTCGCTGCAGCCGGCGTACTTGCCGAGATCTTCCGCGCCGGCGTCAACGCCGTACCGCGCGGGCAGGTCGAGGCGGCCCAGGCGCTCGGTCTCTCCAAGGCTAAAATCACCTTTAAAATCGTATTGCCCCAGGCGATTCGGTTTATTATTCCGTCGTTGATTTCGCAGCTTGTGGTCGTAGTCAAGGACACCACCGTCGCCTACGTGGTGAGCTATCCCGACCTGATGCAAAATGCCCGCGTGCTCATTACCAACTACGACGCCCTCGTGTCGGTCTACCTGGTGATCGCGGTCATCTATATCCTCATCAACGTCGCGATTAACAAGGCCGCTGTCTACGTTTCGCACAAGACCGGCGCGACCATCATCCGCTAACGCTTTACCATTTCGAGTCATAAGGAGCCGAGCACCATGGCACAGAGCACTTCTTCCACCGGCAATCAGCCGCTGATCGAGCTCAAACACGTCGATAAGCACTATGGCGACCTGCACGTCCTCAACGACATCAATCTCTCGGTCGACCGCGGCGAGGTCGTCGTGGTGATTGGCCCCTCGGGCTCGGGCAAGTCGACCATGTGCCGCACCATCAACCGTCTGGAAACCATCGACTCGGGCGAGATCCTCATCGAGGGCGAGCCCCTGCCGCAGGAAGGCAAGGATCTTGCCCGCATGCGTGCCGAACTGGGCATGGTGTTTCAGCAGTTCAACCTGTTCGCACATATGACGGTGCTGCAGAACGTCATGCTGGGACCGGTCGATGTGCTGGGTGTCTCCAAGGACGAGGCCCGTGAGCGCGCCATGGACCTGCTGGGCCGCGTGGGCGTGGCCGAGCAGGCCGACAAGGTGCCTGCGCAACTTTCGGGCGGCCAGCAGCAGCGCGTGGCCATCGCCCGTTCACTCGCCATGCAGCCCAAGGCCATGCTCTTTGACGAGCCCACAAGCGCCCTTGATCCCGAAATGATCAACGAGGTGCTCGAGGTCATGGTGCGCTTGGCCCAGCAGGGCATGACGATGATCGTCATCACGCACGAAATGAACTTTGCCCGCCGCGTGGCCGACCGCGTCGTGTTTATGGCCGACGGCCAGATCGTGGAAACCGGCACGCCCGACGAGTTCTTCGACCACCCCCAGACCAAGCGCGCCCAGGACTTCCTCAACTCCATCAAGGGCCACTAACCAGACCGCCCACCCGCCAGCCATGCCCATCCAAACTCGAAAGTTACACCTATGATCGGAACTCGCACTTCATCGTCCTACACCCCGCACGTCGACGTCGCCGCCGCCGACCGCCCACTCATCCTCGTCGCACCGCGTTGGGAAGAGGCAGAGCCATTTTTAACCGAGATGCTCTCCCCCAACGAGGAAATCGCAAGTGTCTTTGTCGATGCCATCCTTGCCGCTGGCGGCCTGCCGCTGCAGATGTCCATCACCGAGGATATCGAGGTCATCCGTCATTACGTCGATATCGCCGACGGCATCGCCATTCCCGGCGGCCCGGACGTCAACCCCAAGCGCTGGGGCGACGATCGACCCTACGACCCCACCCTCTGCTGCGAGATCCGCGATAGCTTTGAGTTTAAGCTGGTCGGCGAGGTGCTCCGCGCCAAAAAGCCGCTCTTTACCACCTGCCGCGGCACGCAGTTGCTCAATGTCGCCACTGGCGGCACCCTGTGCATGGACGTGCCGAGCCTGGGCGCTCGCGAGGGCCGCACGCAGTGGCGCCACACCCACGTGCTCAACGACCCCGTGCATCCCGTCGAGGTCGTGCCGGGCTCACTTCTGGAGCGCGCGGTTGGCGGGCACAGGCTGATCAAGACCAACTCGGCACATCACTGCTGTGTCGATCGCCTGGGTAAAAGCACGCGTCTGGTCGCCAAGGCAACCGATGGCGTGCCCGAGTGCATCGAAGTCGAAGGCCAGCCATTCTGTCTAGGCGTGCAATGGCACCCTGAGTACACGTGGAAGACGCTCGAGACCGACTTTACCCTGTGGAAGTCGTTTGTCGAGGCAGCGGCCAAGGTTAAGCAGGCCCGCTAGTTCACGGACAGCACAACACAAAAGGGCGCCCCGCCGGCCACATGGTCCGGCGGGG
>CABVAS010000018.1 GCA_902496375.1 uncultured Collinsella sp. | reverse complement strand
TGCCGGCCGAGATGCCGAGGGGGATGAGCAGCCTGTCTCCGGGTCCAAGACGCCTGCCTGGCAGATGCTTCCGTGCACAAGGCCCGTGCAGGCCTCGCAGGTGCAACCGGGGACATGCGCGGCGCCCGGCTTCCAAGGCGCGGCGTCCAGGCGACGATTCGACCCGTCCCATGGCACGCCGGCGACGGGAAACATATGCGTGGTGGTGCAGAGGAGCACGCGGCCGCCAGCGCGCATGAGCTCAAGACCCAGCGTCTTCAGCAACGTCGACTTGCCGCCGCTGCCGATAATCGCGGTAATGCCCGGCTCGATCCTGAGCGCCGAGACAAGATTGCCGCTAACCGTTTCCATCTGTTCACCGCCGTATAATACTGTGATAATAAATAATCATCAGAGTAGCGGTCGAACCGCTTTTGCTCTGCTCAAACCGTAGCACAGGGAGGTGCCCCGGGAATGCTCGTTTATGTTCGCGGCGCCGGCGATATCGCCACGGGCGTCGCCGCTCGCTTGGTGCGCGCCGGCGTGTCGGTCGTTATGGCCGATATCGCGGTTCCCACGTGCATCCGCCGCACAATCAGTTTTTGCGAGGCTATTCGCTTGGGCGAGGTCGAGGTCGAGGGCATTCGCGCTCGCTTGGCACAGACGCCGGCAGAGGCGCTTGCAATTACCGAGGCTGGAGACGTCGCCGTTGTGGTGGACCCCCAGGCCAAGATGCTCGGCGAGCTGAAACCCGCTGCCGTGGTCGACGCGATTCTGGCTAAGCGCAACCTGGGTACCACGCGCGACATGGCGCCTGCCGTCATCGCCGTGGGGCCGGGCTTTACCGCGCCGGTTGACTGCGACGCCGTGGTCGAAACCATGCGCGGGCATTTCCTGGGCCGTGTCATTACCCAGGGTTCGCCCCAACCCAACACGGGCGTGCCGGGCATTATCGCTGGCTATGGCAGAGAGCGCGTTATCCACAGCCCCGCCGCCGGCGTGTTTCGGTCCGACCGCGCGATCGGCGACATCGTGAGCGCCGGAGACGTGATTGGCTACGCGGGCGATTCGCCCATGTGCACGCAGATCGATGGCTGTCTGCGCGGGCTTTTGGCGAACGGCGTGCAGGTGACTGAGGGCTTTAAATGCGCCGATGTCGATCCGCGCGGCGATGCCAGCTATATCAACTACATTTCGGACAAGGCGACGTCGGTCGGCGGCGGTGTGCTCGAGGCACTCGCCATGCTCACCGGTGTATTCCAGGGATAGGAAATTGCAATGGAAAAGCTCGATGTGGTGAATGCTGCGCTTGCCGCCCTGCGTGCTGGCGAGACGTGCGAGCTCGTGGTCGTGGCCGGCACGGCGGGGTCGTCGCCGCGCGGCGTGGGCGCCTGGATGGCCGTCTTTGCCGACGGTGGCCAAGCGGGCACCATCGGCGGCGGCAAGATTGAGCTCTTTGCGCTGGACGAGGCCCGCGAGCTGCTGGCCGGGGGTCAATCGCGTCTGGTCCGCTACACCATGGGCGGCGAGAACTCCGATACCGGTATGATCTGCGGCGGAGCCATCTGCCTGTGCTATCTGCACCTGGACGCGACCAAGGCGCCGTTGTTCCAGGAGATTGCCGACGTCTTGGCCTATCGGCGCATCGGCGACTTCGTCATCGACTTTGAACCGTTTATCGCGAGCGCGCTCGAGGGCGATGTGGCCGAGTACCATGGCGAGGAATCGCGCCGCACCATTGCGGGCTGTCCCGGGCTTTCGCTGGTGGAGGAGGGGAGTAAGGTCACCTACACCAACGCGGCCTCTGAGATTCCTCCCGCGCACATCGAGACGCTCTGCCCCGAGGGCCTGACCTACATCTTTGGCTGCGGACACGTGGGCGCCGCGACGGCGCGCGTGCTCACGGCGGCGGGCTTTGCCGTCGTGGCCTGCGACGATCGCCCCGGCACGTTGACCCCCGAATGGGTGCCCGGCGTCTACGACCGTCGTCTGGTCGACTACAAGAACCTGGACGAGCTGTGCCCCATCGGTCCGCGCGACTTGGTGGTCGTGGCCACAGCAGGCCACAAGTCCGATATCGACGTGGTGATTCAGGCCATGCGCGCCAAGCCTGCCTACCTGGGCTGTCTGGGTTCGCGCCGCAAGACGGCCTTTGTGCGCGCTCGCCTGGAGCAGGAGGGCTTTACGCAGGACCAGATCGACGAGCTGCACCTGCCGATCGGCGTTGCCATCGAGGCCGAGGACCCCGAGGAGATCGCCATCTCCATAGCCGCCGAGATGATCCACCTGCGCCGCACCAAGCTCGTCCCCCGCAAGCGCTAATCGCATCCCCACCAATAAGTTGCGGTGAAATACGGATTGTTTAAGCCTGTTAGGCCGCCCAACAGTCCCTATTTCACCGCAACTGCTTTTTGGGATCCATTTGTGCGAGGGAGTTGTGGAGTTGTGCAGGCAGAAGAGGTTTTTCTGGAAATACGCTCCCGATGCGCGTATAGTACCGATTGTTTTGTCGGCTCCTGCTGCGTCGAGTCCAAACCGCGAAATGCCATGAGCGGCGCGGATGCAGTCAGGAGGCACGAGGACAACCCATCGTGGCCACGCCCCGTGCTTAAAACCCCAAGAAGGAGTGAACAATGGCAGAAGAGAAGTATGTGCCGCGTCTGAAGACCAAGTACAACAACGAGGTCAAGCAGCAGCTTCAGGACAAGTTCCAGTACGAGAACGTCATGATGATCCCCAAGTTTGAGAAGATCGTCGTGAACATGGGTGTCGGCGAGGCCGCTACCGATTCCAAGGCCATCGACGGTGCCGTGCGCGACCTGCGCGCCATCACCGGCCAGCAGCCGATGATCACCCGTGCCCGCAAGTCCATCGCTACCTTCCGCCTGCGCGCTGGTATGCCGATCGGCTGCAAGGTTACCCTGCGTGGCGACCGTATGTGGGAGTTCTTCGATCGTCTGACCTCCGTCGCGATCCCCCGTATCCGCGACTTCCGCGGCATCTCCGCCAAGAGCTTCGACGGCCGTGGTAACTTCTCCATGGGCGTCACCGAGCAGCTCATCTTCCCCGAGATCGACTTCGACTCCGTCGATCACCAGCGTGGTATGGACATCACTTTCGTGACCACCGCCAACACCGATGAGGAGGCCAAGGCCCTTCTGGACGCCTTCGGTTTCCCGTTCAAGAAATAGGTTCACCTGCCCTAAAAGCGCCGCTCCCACAAGGGGGCGGCGCTTGGGGCGAACAATACTCTATGTGAGGAGGATATAAGTGGCTAAGACATCGATGATCGTCAAGTGCAATCGCAAGCAGAAGTTCTCTACTCGTGAGTACACGCGCTGCCAGCGCTGCGGCCGTCCGCACTCTGTGTACCGCAAGTTCGGCCTGTGCCGTGTCTGCTTCCGCGAGCTTGCACTCAAGGGCGAGCTTCCCGGCGTTAAGAAGGCCAGCTGGTAAGTCACTACCAGCGTTTCAAGCATCAGTTTGGAACAGGGAAAACGCGCTAAATAGGCTTTGCCGTTAAGGGCGGCGAAGAACCAAGAGCACGTGTTCATCAAGAACGAAGGAGAATCTGTATGAACCTTACAGACCCGATCGCAGATATGCTTACGCGCATCCGTAACGCTAACTCTGTGAACAAGGCCACGGTCTCCATGCCGAGCAGCAAGAAGCTCGTCGAGATCGCTCGTGTTCTGCACGAGGAGGGCTACATCGAGGGCTACGATGTCGAGGACACCGTTCCCCAGAAGACTCTGCACATCACGCTTAAGTATGGTCCCAAGAAGGCTAAGGTCATCAACGGCATCCGCCGCATTTCCAAGCCGGGCCTGCGTAAGTACACCGGCGTTGCCGACATGCCCCGCGTCCGCGGTGGCCTTGGTACCGCCATTATTTCCACCAGCCATGGCGTCATGACCGACCGCGATGCCCGCAAGCACAACGTCGGCGGCGAGATCATCGCTTACGTCTGGTAATTCGCTCGGTAGGTAGAAGGAAAGGAGATCACCGTGTCTCGTATCGGTAATAAGCCTGTCCAGATTCCCGCCGGAGTCGAAGTGGCAGTCAACGGCAACAACGTTGTCGTCAAGGGCCCCAAGGGCCAGCTCGAGCTCGATGTTTTTGAGAAGCTCACCATCAACGTCGAGGACAACGTCCTCACCGTTTCCCGTCCCGACGACGAGCGTGAGACCCGTGCCCGCCACGGCCTCACCCGCGCCCTCATCCACAACATGGTTGTTGGCGTTTCCGAGGGCTTCGAGAAGAAGCTCGAGCTCGCCGGCGTCGGTTACCGCGTGCAGCAGAAGGGCAAGAACCTCGAGTTCTCCCTGGGCTTCTCGCACCCCGTGATCGTCGAGGCTCCCGAGGGCATCACCTTCGAGGTTCCCGACAACACCCACGTGAACGTCAAGGGTATCAACAAGCAGCAGGTCGGTCAGATCGCCGCTGAGATCCGCGGCCATCGTCCTCCCGAGCCTTACAAGGGCAAAGGTATCCACTATGTTGGCGAGCACATCCGCCGCAAGCTGGGTAAGGCCGCCAAGTAGTCGTAACCGACTTACTCGCATAAGACCAGCACCCCGTTAGGTGCTGGCAAGATCAACCTTTTTAGGAGTTTACGTATGAACAAGCATAAGGCGAAGCTGGAAGGCCTCAAGCGTCGTCAGCGTCGTGTTCGCGGCAAGGTCTCGGGTACCGCCGAGCGTCCGCGTCTTCGCGTGACCCGTACTAACGCCAACATCTATGCCCAGATCATCGACGACAGCAAGGGCTCCAGCCTGACGCTCGTCTCTGCCTCGACCCTTGAGGCCGAGTTCAAGGGCACCCACACCTCGAACAAGGAGGCTGCGGAGAAGGTCGGTCAGCTCGTTGGCAAGCGTGCCATCGAGGCCGGCATCACCAAGGTCGCTTTCGATCGTGGTGGCCGTATCTACCATGGCCGCGTCAAGGCCCTCGCCGACGGTGCTCGTGCCGCCGGTCTCGAGTTCTAGGAGGTATGTAGCACATGGCTCGTAATCAGAAGCAGCAGCGCGAGGCCTCCGAGTTCGAGGAGCGCGTCGTTTACATCAACCGCGTGTCGAAGACCGTCAAGGGCGGTCGTCGCATGAGCCTCGTCGCTCTCGTCGTCGTTGGCGACGGCAAGGGCAACGTCGGCGTTGGCATGGGCAAGTCCGCTGAGGTGCCCATGGCCATCTCCAAGGCGTCTCTCGATGCCAAGAAGAACATGTTCCACGTGCCGGTGACCGATCAGGGCACCATTCCGCACGAGGTTCTCGGTCACTTTGGTGCTGGCCGCATCATCATCAAGCCCGCTGTCGAGGGTACCGGCGTTATCGCCGGCGGCGCTGTGCGTCCCCTCTTCGAGCTTGCTGGCATCAAGAACGTCCTGTCCAAGTCCCTCGGTACCGACAACGGCCTCAACATCATCAAGGCTGCCGTCGAGGGCCTCAAGGAGCTCTCCAGCCCTGAGGACGTCGCGGCTCGCCGTGGCCTGACGGTCTCCGAGATGTTCGTCGGTAAGGAGAACTAAGCATGGCTGACACCATCAAGATCAAGCAGGTCCGCAGCACCAACGGTTGCAAGCAGGACCAGGTCCGTACTGTCCGTGCCCTCGGTCTCCACAGGATCCGCGAGGTTCGCGAGATTGCTGACAACGAGTCCGTCCGCGGCATGATCTTCAAGGTCAAGCACCTTGTCGAGATTGTAGAGGAGTAGCAAATGCAGCTTCACGATCTTACTCCCGCGCCCGGTTCCACCAAGAACCGCAAGCGCGTCGGCCGTGGCAATTCTTCGGGTCACGGCACCACTTCTGGCCGCGGTCAGAAGGGCCAGGGTTCCCGCTCTGGCGGCACCAAGGGTGCCGGCTTCGAGGGTGGCCAGACTCCGCTGGCTATGCGCCTGCCCAAGCTTCCGGGCTTCCGCAACCCCCGTCGTATCGAGTACACCGCTGTTAACGTTGAGCGCCTCGAGCGCAAGTTCGAGGACGGCGCTGTGATCGACGGTGCCGCTCTTAAGGCCGCTCGCATCACCAAGAGCGAGTTCGAGCCCGTCAAGGTGCTCGGCAATGGTGAGCTCACCAAGAAGTTCACGGTCAAGGTCGACAAGGTCAGCGCTTCTGCGCAGGCCAAGATCGAGGCCGCCGGCGGAAAGGTCGAGCTGCCGTGCTAAATGGTCTTAAGAATGCTTTCCGCATCAAAGAATTGCGCGAAAAGATTCTTTTTACCATAGCTATGCTCGTCGTGTACCGCATTGGTGCGCACGTTCCTGTGCCCGGCATTCCCTTCCAGGGGATGCTGGGCCTTTTCTCGACCGATAACAATTCGGTCGCCGCAGGTGCTATGGCCCTCCTGAATCTTTTCTCTGGCGGCGCGTTGAGCTATGTGTCGGTGTTTTCGCTGGGCATCATGCCTTACATCACCAGCTCGATCATCCTCCAGATGCTCCAGGCCGTTGTGCCTTCCCTGCATGAGCTTGCCCGCGAGGGCGAGGTCGGTCAGACCAAGATTACGCAGTATTCGCGTTACCTTACCTTGGCTCTGGCAATCCTCAACTCCGTGGGTTACCTCTTCCTCTTTAAGAGCTTCGGCATCAGCTTTAATGGCGCCGGCGCTCCCGAGATCATCTTCGACCTCATGATCGTCGGCACGCTCACCGCGGGCGCCATGCTGATCATGTGGATTGGTGAGCTCATCACCCAGCGCGGTATCGGCAATGGCATGTCGCTGATTATCTTTGCGAACATCATGGCCGGTCTGCCGCAGGCGATCTTCTCCAGCACCGAGGGCAATGCCGGTGGCATCATCACCATGGTGATCATCTGCGCCATCATCCTGCTGGTTATCCCGCTGATCGTTTTCCTTGAGCGCGGCCAGCGCCGCATTCCGGTCTCCTACGCTAAGCGCGTCGTGGGCCGTCGCATGATGGGTGGCCAGACCACCTACCTGCCCATCAAGGTCAACACCGCGGGCGTCGTGCCGATCATCTTCGCTTCGGCGCTGCTGTACTTCCCGGCCCAGATTGCCGTGTTCTTCCCCGGCATCGGCTGGATTCAGGCAGTTGCCTCTGCGCTTTCGACCGGTTGGCTCAACTGGGTGCTTAACGTTGTCCTCATCGTGTTCTTCGCGTACTTCTACACCTCCATGGTGTTCAACCCCGATGATACGGCCGACAACCTTAAGAAGCAGGGCGGCTTTATTCCGGGCGTGCGTCCGGGTAGGGCTACCGCGGCCTACATCAAGAACGCGCTCAACAAGATTACGCTTCCCAGCGCTGTCTTTTTGGCGCTCATCGCCATCGTGCCTTCGATCATCTTCTCCTTCACGGGTAACCATCTGATCCAGGCATTTGGCGGCACGTCCATCCTCATCATGGTCGGCGTCGTGCTCGACACAGTCGATAAGCTCGAAGGCCAGATCAAGATGTATGATTACGATGGATTCTTTAAATAGGCTAGAGGAGGATTGCTCATGAACCTCGTATTGCTCGGAGCTCCGGGTGCCGGTAAGGGCACCGTCGCACAGGAGCTCGTCGCCGAGTTTGGCGTCGCTCACATTTCCACGGGCGACCTGCTGCGTGCTGCCGTCAAGGGTGGCACCGAGCTTGGTATTCAGGCTAAGAAGTACATGGACGCTGGCGAGCTCGTCCCCGACCAGCTCGTGATCGACCTTGTCAAGGAGCGCCTTGCCGCCGATGACGCCCAGCAGGGCTTCATCCTCGACGGCTTCCCGCGCAACACCGCCCAGGCTGTGACGCTCGATTCCGAGCTCTCCGCCATGGGTCGCGAGATCGACTGCGCCCTTCTGGTCGACGTGGCCCCCGAGGTCATCATCGATCGTCTGTCTTCGCGTCGCACCTGCCGCGCCTGCGGTTACACCGGCACGGCTGCCGATGCTACCTGCCCCAAGTGCGGTGGCGAGATGTATCAGCGCGACGACGACAAGCCCGAGACCATCAAGAACCGTCTCGACGTCTACGAGAAGTCCACGAGCCCGCTCGTCGACTACTATCGTGGCCAGGGTCTGCTCAAGTCGGTCAACGGTGACCAGGCTCGCGAGACCGTGTACGGGGATGTCAAAGAGGCTCTCGGTCTATGATCAAGATTAAGTCTGCAACGCAAATCGAGCAGATGAAGAAGGCAGGAGCGCTATCTAAGATGGCGCTCCGCCACGTTGGAGCCATGGTGCGCCCCGGCGTTTCGACCTTTGAGCTCGATCAGCTCGCGGAGCAGATTATCCGCATGCATGGCGGCATCCCGGCCTTTAAGGGTTACGGCGGGTTCCCGGGAACCATTTGCGCATCGATCAACGATGCCGTGGTCCACGGTATTCCCAACCCCGACATGATCCTGCGCGATGGCGATATCATTTCCATCGATACGGGAGCCGTTGTCGACGGTTGGGTCGGCGATAACGCTTGGACGTTTTTCGTCGGCACCCCCACGCCCGAGGCCAAGGCCCTGTGCGAGGTTACGCGCGATTGCCTTAAGGCTGCCATCGAGCAGGCTGTCCCCGGTAACCATATCGGGGACGTCGGTTATGCCGTTCAGTCCCTCGCCGAGTCTCACGGTTACGGCGTGCTTCGCGACTATGTGGGCCATGGCATTGGCCGCGTGATGCACGAGGACCCCAACGTTCCTAACTATGGAAAGAAGGGGAGGGGCGTTCGCCTCCAGGCCGGCATGGTCATTGCCATCGAGCCGATGGTTACGATGGGTTCCAACCATGTGAGCACGGGCTCCGACGGTTGGATTGTTACGACCAACGACCACCTGCCCGCCGCGCACTACGAGAACACCGTCGCCATTACCAATGACGGTCCGGTGATTCTCACCACGGATGCCCAGGGTGCTTGGTGTTCCTTGCAGGGCGGTGAAATGTAGGGCTTGCGTCAAATGCACGCCTTAACATTTCAAATGTAACAAGTTCCGCTTAGTTGTGGAGCCATTACGAAGATACTACGATACGTGCATGCGTATTGTAGAATACTCAATCGCTGTCGTTTTCTAGAGAAAGATGATTGCTTGTGAAGAAGGAAGACGCAATTGAGCTCGAGGGTACGGTAAAGGAACCGTTGCCCAATGCCATGTTTAAGGTCGAGCTCGAGAACGGTCATTCGGTTCTGTGCAACATTTCTGGCAAGATCCGAATGAATTACATCCGTATTCTCCCCGGTGACAGGGTTGTCGTGGAGCTTTCCCCGTACGACCTGACCCGCGGCCGCATCACCTATCATCGCTATAAATAGCGGCACGCATACACGCTCTTTTCCGACTGCAGGCTTAGCTCAACCTACGGTCGGTTTGCGTGTGAAGACCAGCCATAGTTTTAAACGCCTGCGGCTGGGCGAGTAGATAGTAGGGAAGTAGTTTGAGCGCTACCGAAAGGAAGAACGATGAAGGTACGTCCTTCGGTCAAGAAGATGTGCGATAAGTGCAAAATCATTAGGCGCCATGGCAAGGTCCTCGTCATTTGCGAGAACCCCCGTCATAAGCAGCGTCAGGGTTAAGAGAGGAGACTACGTTGGCCCGTATTAATGGTGTCGACCTCCCGCGTGAGAAGCGCGTTGAGATCGGTCTGACCTACATTTACGGCATCGGCCGCACCACTGCGACGAAGATCTGCGTCGAGTGCAACGTTAACGTGGATACGCGCGTTAAGGACCTCACCGAGGATGAGGTTAACGCCATCCGCGATTATATCGATAAGAACCAGATCATGGTTGAGGGTGACCTCCGCCGTGAGCGCAACCAGAACGTCAAGCGCCTTATGGACATCGGCTGCAACCGCGGCCTTCGTCACCGCAAGGGCCTCCCGGTCCGCGGCCAGCGCACCCACACTAACGCTCGTACCCGCAAGGGCCCGAAGCGTCAGATCGGTGCTAAGAAGAAGAAATAAGGAGCGCTAGATAGATGGCTACTGCTAAGAAGAACGTTCGCGCTGCCCGTCTGAAGCGCGCGGACCGTAAGAACATTTCCGTGGGCCAGGCTCACATTCGTTCTACGTTCAACAACACGATCGTTTCGATCACCGATCCCCAGGGCAACGTCATTTCCTGGAAGTCGGCTGGCCAGGTGGGCTTCAAGGGCTCCCGTAAGTCCACGCCGTTCGCTGCCCAGATGGCTGCCGAGGCTGCTGCTAAGCAGGCCATGGAGCACGGTATGAAGAAGGTTTCCGTCTTCGTCAAGGGCCCCGGCTCCGGTCGTGAGACCGCCATCCGCTCCCTCCAGGCTGCTGGCCTCGAGGTCTCGAGCATCCAGGACAAGACCCCCATTCCGCACAACGGCTGCCGCCCCAAGAAGCGTCGCCGCGTGTAACTGAAAGGATCGTATCAATATGGCAATCGACAGGACTCCTGTTCTTAAGCGCTGCCGTCAGCTCGGGATCGATCCCGCTGAGCTCGGTTACAGCAGCAAGAAGGAATCTATCCGTCAGCCCAAGCGCCGTCGCAAGGAATCTGAGTACGGCATGCAGCTGCGCGAGAAGCAGAAGGTCAAGTTCATCTATGGCGTTCTGGAGAAGCAGTTCCACGGCTACTTCAACAAGGCCCGTAAGATGAACGGCGTTACCGGTGAGAACCTCATGATCATCCTTGAGTCTCGCCTCGACAACGTCGTCTTCCGTCTTGGCTTCGCCCGCACCCGCAAAGAGGCTCGTCAGTCCGTCCGTCACGGTCACTTCACCGTGAACGGCAAGCGCGTGGACATTCCGTCCTACCGCGTCAAGGCCGGCGACGTCGTCGCTGTCGGCGAGAAGTTCCGTGACCTCCTCCCCATCAAGGAGGCCCTGATTTCCTCCGAGCGCTTTGAGGTTCCTGGCTGGCTCGAGGTCGATATCGAGAAGCTGTCTGGTAACGTGCTCGCTCTGCCGACGCGTGAGCAGATCAGCGGTGATATCAACGAGCAGCTCATCGTCGAGCTCTACTCTAAGTAGTCCATCCGGGCTGCTGAGGCTGGAGGTAATACATGTCAGAATTCATTAGGCCTCAGGTTCAGGTCGAAGAGATCAACGAGACGTCTGCTCGTGTCTCCGTCGAGCCGCTCGAGCGTGGTTACGGCGATACGCTGGGTAACTCCCTTCGTCGCGTTCTTCTGTCCTCGCTCGAGGGTGCCGCTGTCGAGGCTATTCAGATCGATGGTGCGCAGCACGAGTTCATGACCATCCCTAACATGGTCGAGGATGTCACCGACATCGTCCTGAATGTCAAGGGTCTTGTCTTCAGGGCTCTCGGCACGACCGACGAGGCGACCGCCACCATCTCGGTTGACGGCCCCTGCGAGGTCACCGGTGCGGACTTCTTTATTCCGTCCGAGTTTGAGCTGGTCAACCCCGAGCAGCACATCGCTACGCTCACCGAGGGTGGCCATCTCACCATGAGCATGCGCATCGGCTATGGCCGCGGCTATGTTTCTGGCGAGGCCAACAAGCGCGACAACGATCCCATCGGTGTGATCCACGTCGACTCGCTGTACTCGCCGGTTTCCCGTTGCGCCAAGCTCGTTGAGGCTTGCCGTGTCGGTCAGCACACCGACTACGACCGCCTTGTCCTCGAGATCGAGACCAACGGCTCCATCGCCCCGCGCGACGCCGTGGTCCAGGCTGCCAATATCATCAACCAGCATATGGCCGCCTTTATGAACCTTGCCGAGACCCCCGAGGTCGAGGAGGAGGCTTCGATCTTCGCTCCCGAGGTCACCAACGACAACGCCGAGCTGGACAAGCAGATCGAGGATCTGGACCTTTCCGTCCGTTCCTACAACTGCCTTAAGCGCGCCAGCATTCACTCGGTCCGTCAGCTCGTTGAGTTCTCGGAGAACGATCTGCTCAACATCCGTAACTTCGGTGTTAAGTCGATCGAGGAAGTGAAGGACAAGCTTGAGTCCATGGGCCTGAGCCTGAAGGCTTAATGCTTCGCATATTTGAGGAGAAACTAGACCATGCGTCACAACGTTAAGAAGGGCCTGAAGCTCGGCACCGATGCGAGCCACACCAAGGCCATGAAGAAGAGCCTTGCTAAGGCCCTCTTCGAGAACGACCGCATCAAGACCACCGAGACCCGCGCTAAGGCGCTGCGTTCGGTCGTCGACCCGATCATCACTTGGGCCAAGAAGGGCGACCTGCACTCTCGCCGTCTGGCTATCGCCAAGCTCGGCGATAAGCAGCTCGTTGCCGAGATCTTCGACAAGGCTGCTCAGGGCATGTGGCAGGACCGCAACGGCGGTTACACCCGCATCATGAAGCTCGGTAACCGTAAGGGCGACAACGCTCCCATCGTTATCATGGAGCTCGTCACCGAGCCTTGCACGCCTAAGGCCAAGAAGGCTGCTCCGGCCCCCAAGAAGGCCGCTGCTTCCAAGAAGGTTGAGGCCGTCGAGGAGGCTCCTGCTGAGGAGACCGCTGAGTAGACTTTCCGTCTGCATAGGCTATATTCGAGGGGTACGTTCACGTACCCCTCTTTTTTTGTCGCGATACCTTTACTTGTTTGTTGGGAGCGCCCATGACTGCGCCGTCTGATTTCAATTCGATTTCCGAGCTTGACGCCACGCTCGTATTTCGCGTGGCCTATGATGGCTCGTCGTATAGCGGATTTGCCGAGCAGCCGGGACAGACGACGGTTGCGGGTGAGCTACGTCGAGCCATCGAGACGCTGCTTCGCCGCCCGATCGATTTGACGTGCGCGGGACGTACCGATGCCGGCGTGCATGCCGTGGCTCAGTACATCAGCGTGCCCGTAACGGACGCTGAGCTCGCGTGTACGCGCCGTAGGTGGCTGCGGGCTATGGATGCCCTGCTGCCCAAAGATATCGCCATCAACGAGGTCTACAAGGCTCGTAAGGGCTTTTCTGCGCGCTTTGACGCGCGCTCTCGCACTTACACCTATCGCATTGCCGATCGTGATGCGCGGCCCGTGCTGTCACGCGGTGCTGTGTGGTGGCATCGCTATCCCCTCGACGTCGATGCGATGGCGGCCGCCTGCCCTGCGCTTTTGGGCGAGCAGAACTTTAAAAGCTTTTGCAAGGTTGCCTCTGCCGTGGGCAAACCTACGCACCGCTGCGTAATGCGCGCCGAGTTTGGCCATGAGGTTGCGTTTGGCGAGGACATCCTGACGTTTAGCATCGAGGGCAATGCGTTTCTGCATTCGATGGTCCGTACGATCGTTGGCACGCTTGTCGAGATTGGCATGCATCGCCGTGAACCCGAGTGGATGCGCGAGGTCATCGATGCTTGCGATCGTACCGCTGCGGGCCCCACGGCTCCTGCCTGCGGCCTTACGTTTATGGGCGTGGATTACGATCCCGCCGAGCTTGTCGTACTCGACTAGGGGAGGGCTCGACGCGCCGTTCGTCGGCACCTGTCATCTGTGGGCTGCGCGTGTGCAACATCTGTTCTTGGCGTGCAGTGCAACCGGTGTCTCATTGCTTTTATTGCCGGGGTGTACCATGAACGACAGTTTGATTCATTGCTGTCGAGAGGACGGATAACTTGGTTCGACGTGGCTCGCATCCGCGACTTTCGGTGATCCTTGTGGTAGAAGGTTCGCCCAGCTATGCGATGCGTGCGCTCGAGAGTATCCAGAACCAAGACCTCTATGATTTGCAGATTGTCGTTGTCTGTCGCGATGCTGCGCCCGGTGTGCGCCATTCGCTTCAAGTTGCTGCCGACAGGGACATCCATATTGATTTGATTGATGTCGAGGACGCGAAGCGCGGCGCTTGTCTTCGTGCCGGTTTTGCTGCCTCGCGCGGCTCTCAAATCATCGCTATGAACGCCGATGAGTGGTTTGCTCCGCAGTCCCTTTCCAAGATGGTCAATATCGCGTGCGATACTACGGCAGACATAGTGCTCCCCACGGTGTCGCTCGACCGCTATGATGCACATCGAGAGCGCCATTCGCGCGTCTTGGATGCTACTCATATTTCCATTGATGGCAAATCTTCGATGGTGGCCGGGCTGCCTCAGTTGATTTTAGGCGGCCTAGTCGTTCAGACCTCTGGTGTGATGTACAGCCGCTCGCTGTTTGAGGCATGCCTTTTGTGCGACAAGGTGTTTCGCACAGTTGGGTTTATGGCATGCGCGCTTTCGCAGACACGATGCGTGTCCGGCTGCGGCGATGCTTGTTTCCACACGGCGGCACCTAAACTTACAGATGCCTTTGATCCCACCATGTATGCCAAGGTATCCGATGACACTCGAGCGCTCGACGAGCTTGCGGACTCACTCTCGGAAGCAGACAGCGGTGGTCGGCTCAAGCTGGCAAGCCAAAAGTTCTACTTTGCCGGACTGGTCGCCTGCATCGAGAATTTGTGTCTGAGCCCGCATGGGGTGTCGTCAATCGAGCGTTCCGCCCGCATGCGTGATATGCTCGATGCGCCTCGAACCCGTCAGATGGTCGCCGCGCTCAAGGATAACCATCGGGGGCTCGGTCTGTTGTTTGGGCCGATCGCCAGCGCCAAGCCCGCGCGCTGCGTGATGTGTACGCATCTGGCAGCTTTTCTTAACCGGACGGGCGCAAAAACCGCCTAAACGGCTCATTTCGAAACAAACTTGCATAGAATTGTTTCGAAATGCGTTCTTATACACAAAAGCCTTCAAATAGCGTTAAACTATTCAATCACTGATTGATTGTCTCCGCCATCTTTTGGAGAGAGGGTTTGTATGGCTAAAAAACGCAATGGGCGCCAGGATGCCATTAGAGATATTGTGCGCAATAAGGACGTCCGCACGCAGCGCGTGCTGGTCGATGAGCTCCGCGCTATGGGCTTTGATTGCACGCAGGCGACTGTCTCTCGCGATATTGCCGACATGGGGCTGCGTAAGCTCCCTGAGGGCATCTATGTTCTGGCAGAGGACCTGCACCTGCAGCGTATGGTTTCCGAGCTTGTAACGGGCGTTCTGCGTACCGATAATCTGGTTATGATCAAGGCTCAGCCTGGCACGGCTTCCGGCATCGCCGCCGCCGTTGATGCGGCAGAGTTGCCCGATGTGCTTGGCTCGCTTGCCGGCAACGATACGATTTTGGTTATTGCCCAGACGGCCGAGGACGGCGAGCGTCTTGAGGCGCTGATCAATAAGCTGAGCAATTCTCGCAAGTAGGCGTGCGGGTCGTGCGCTCGGCACTGTGCGCGTGACATGGTGGCTTGTAAGGGGTATCGACGTTGGTCGGTACCCCCCCCTTTTTTGTTTGCCGGTATAAAGACCGTCCACCAGGTCACTTTAAATTAAAAGGCCCCCGAGCACTTTAATATGAACTGCACCCCAAAACTTGGACGGCTTAAATAAGAACTACTTGGAGTGGGAAGGATAAACTGGACTTTCTTTTAAGGATCCTCAAGCGTATTGCCG
>CABVAS010000017.1 GCA_902496375.1 uncultured Collinsella sp. | reverse complement strand
GGGCATGCACTCCTCGGGGCCGCAGGCCACGAAGTTCATGCCGAGCTTGGAGCAGACGACCATGAGGGAGCGAGCGACGTTGTTCTTGCAGTCGCCCATGAAGACGAGGGTCTTGCCCTTGATGTCGTAGTTGAAGTTCTCCTGGACGGTCAGGATATCGGCGAGCATCTGGGTGGGATGCCACTCAGTGGTCAGGCCGTTCCACACGGGCACGCCGGACTTAGCAGCGAGCTCCTCGACGTCGTCCTGGGCAAAGCCACGGAACTCGATGCCGTCATACATGCGGCCGAGAACACGGGCAGTGTCCTCGATGGACTCCTTCTTGCCCATCTGCGACGAACCCGGATCGAGGTAGGTCACGCCCATGCCCAGATCCATGCCGCCGACCTCGAAGGCGCAGCGGGTACGAGTGGAGGTCTTCTGGAAGAGCAGAACGATATTCTTGCCCTCGAGATAGCGGTGCGGAACGCCAGCGCGCTTCATATCCTTGAAGTTCTTGGAGAGCTTGAGCAGGTACTCGATCTCCTCGGTGGTGAGGTCGAGAAGCTTGAGGAAGCTACGGCCGGAGAGGTTAACACCCATGGTTCGATTCCTTTCGAAGAAATGAATTACGTAAGTATTAGTGTTGCCCGTTTAACGGGCGAAGCCGGTGCGGTTGTAGGGGGACCGCACCGGAAACGGAAAGACCTAGAGGTCCTCGCGCCAGAAGGGCATGCTCATGCAGCGCGGGCCGCCGCGGCCGCGGGAGAGCTCTGCGGAGGGCACGACGAGAAGGTCCAGGCCCTCCTTGTACAGCACGTCGTTGGTGACGGTGTTGCGGGCGTAGACGCAGATCTTGCCGGGCTCGACGCACAGGGTGTTGGAGCCGTCGTTCCACTGCTCGCGGGAGGCCGCGATCGGGTCGCCGCCGCCGCAGGGGATCAGCTTGACCTGGTCGACGCCGGTGGCGTCCTCCAGGACGTGCTCGAGGGTGTCCTCGATCAGGCGGATGTTCACGTCGCCCGGGTTCTTGCCGGCGGTCAGCTCGTAGACGCGCAGGGTGCCCATGATGGCGGGATGGATCGTGAACTTATCGACGTCGATCTGGGTGAAGACCGTGTCGAGGTGCATGAAGGCGCGCGAGACCGGGATGTCGAAGGCCAGGATGCGCTCGACCTTGGAGTCGGAGTTCCAGAAGATGTTCTGGGCCATGACGTCGATCGCGGCGGCCTGGGTGCGCTGGGAGATGCCGACGGCGAGGGTCTTCTCGTTGATGTTCAGCACGTCGCCGCCCTCGGTGTGGAACTGGCAGTCGCGGCGGAAGTACAGCGAGACGTCCTTGTAGTCGGGGTGGTACTTGAAGATGTACTTGCCGTACAGGGTCTCGCGGTTGCGGGTGACCGAGTACATGCGGTTGAGGTTGACGCCCTCGCCGACGACCGCGAACGGGTCGCGGGTGAAGTAGAGGTTGGGCATCGGGTCGATGATCAGGTCGGACTCGGACTCGGAGTTGACCAGGGAGTCGAGGGTCGTGGACGCCGTGAGGGGCATGTCGATCTCGGACTTGGTCATGCCGGCCATGGTCTTCTTGACGAACTCGAGGTTGTCCTCGATGGAGTCCAGCTTCTCGCGGACGATCTGCGGCATGTGCTGGCCGCGGATGCCGGCCTCGGCGATGTACTGGTCGGTGAACTCGGCGCGGGCGCCGGGGACCTGGTCGAACACCTCGGCGACGAGGTTCTCGAGATAGAGGACCTCCACGCCCTGGTCCCTCAGGATCTGGGCGAAGGTGTCGTGCTCCTGCTGCGCGACCTCCAGGAACGGGACGTCGTCGAACAGGAGTCGCTCGAGCTCGTCGGGCGGCAGGTTGAGGAGCTCGTCGCCGGGACGGTGCAGGCAGACCTTCCTGAGCTTGCCGATCTCGGAAGGCACGTGCAGACCTTTCGTCATGGCCTCCTACCTTTCTTTCGGGCCCTTGTCAGGGCCGATTCGTTAGCGCCCCTCCGTGTGAGGCGTTATTGCTGACGACATATTTATATCCAAAATCAGCTCATACTTCCACCTTGCCCCCGAACGGTTTTTTATAGGGGGTGAACGGCATACACATATACTTCACGCATGGCACACTTCATCTTAATAAAGCGTATTTACGTGCTTAAACGCGTTTTAATCCTAAAATCAAATGGAACTAAACTTTGTTAAACCATCCTCAAATTGCATATTTCCAATAAAGCTATGAATAGAATTAGCGGTTCACACCGCGTCTCAACCATTTTCACTTTTATTCAGAAAAAAGTTTGTCCTATTCATTTCTGGTAAATAAATTACCGTTTACCAGACGCTTGATACCGTTCACCGGAAACTCAGTATAAGGCCCAGCGGATACCGGCTCGCTTTACGGCCCCATTTGTAACAACTTGACTTCTCGGTATAGAAAAACGGACTCGCTTCCCCTAGGGAAACGAGTCCGTTTTCGATTATCTTCGGCTAATTTGGATAAGGCCCCCGAAGACCATCGGAATCCTAGCGATCGAACTCCGCCAGTGCCTCGCCCAAAAGTCTCAGGCCCTCGCGCAGAACGTCCTCGCTCGCGCAGTAGCCCAGGCGTGCGCCGCAGGGAAGCTCAAAACGGCTACCGGGGACCAGCAGCACTCCCCTCTCGGACAGCAGGCGCCTGCAGAACTCCTCGTCATCCTCGGGAATATCCAGCTGGATAAACGAGGTGGACACGCCCTGCGGGGCCGTCCAGGAAACGCGATGCTGCGTATCGATCCAAGCCTGCGCGATATCGCGGTTGCCAAACACGATCTTGCGATTGCGCTCGAGAATCTTATCCTTGTGCTCAAGCACATAGGTCGCCAAGGCATCGTTGAACACGCCGCCGCAGATCATGGTGTAATCGCGATAGGTACGGATGCGGTTGGACACCTCTTCGTCGGCCAGGACCCAGCCCACGCGGGCCGCAGGCGTCGAATAGGTCTTCGACAACGAGTTGGTGACAATGGCCCTCTCGTACACGTCGACCATCGACATAAAGGACTCAGTGCTTTCGAGCGGCAGATACACCTCGTCGCACAGCACGTAGGCGCCCACCGAACGGGCGATCTCGGCAATCTGGCCGAGCATATCGGCATCGAGCACCGTACCGATGGGGTTCGATGCGTTGTTTATGCAGATAAGCTTGGTGTTGGGGCGCACCAAGCGCTTGAGTTCCTCGATATCGGGCTTCCAGCCGAATTCCTCGCGAAGCTCCCAATACTCGACCTCGGCGCCCAGCGTGCGCGGAATCTCGTAGAGCGGCGCGTAGGTGGGCCACTCGGCGATAACATGGTCGCCGGGCTCGACCACAGCCATGATGGCGTTGAGGTTAGCGCCCGTGCAGCCATTGGTCTGCAGAATGTGATCGGGATTGACCTCCCGACGATACAGCTTGGCAACCTCGGCCTTAAACTCCGGCGAGCCCTCGATCCAGCCGTAGTTCATCTTCTCGCGGTCCAGGCGCTCGTAGAACGTGGCGCCGTCCTGTTCATCGAGCGCGCGCAGCTCGCCCATGGTGAGCGACGAGATCGTCGACTGGGCGATGTCCCACGTGGCGCTCTTCTCCCAAACGTTGAGCCATTCCTCAACGCCAATCGTCTTGATGTCCATGGCCAAGCTCCTTACAAAAGCAGTCGTCCAATCGTGTTGACGTTCCTCATACAAGATTGGGGCGGTGCGAAAACCCGCACCGCCCCAATGGGAGACATCTAATGGCAGCTAGATGTATGTATTATGACCCGTACGAGTCCTTGAAGACCTTAGAGGTCCTCGCGCCAGAAGGGCATGCTCATGCAGCGCGGGCCGCCGCGGCCGCGGGAGAGCTCTGCGGAGGGCACGACGAGAAGGTCCAGGCCCTCCTTGTACAGCACGTCGTTGGTGACGGTGTTGCGGGCGTAGACGCAGATCTTGCCGGGCTCGACGCACAGGGTGTTGGAGCCGTCGTTCCACTGCTCGCGGGAGGCCGCGATCGGGTCGCCGCCGCCGCAGGGGATCAGCTTGACCTGGTCGACGCCGGTGGCGTCCTCCAGGACGTGCTCGAGGGTGTCCTCGATCAGGCGGATGTTCACGTCGCCCGGGTTCTTGCCGGCGGTCAGCTCGTAGACGCGCAGGGTGCCCATGATGGCGGGATGGATCGTGAACTTATCGACGTCGATCTGGGTGAAGACCGTGTCGAGGTGCATGAAGGCGCGCGAGACCGGGATGTCGAAGGCCAGGATGCGCTCGACCTTGGAGTCGGAGTTCCAGAAGATGTTCTGGGCCATGACGTCGATCGCGGCGGCCTGGGTGCGCTGGGAGATGCCGACGGCGAGGGTCTTCTCGTTGATGTTCAGCACGTCGCCGCCCTCGGTGTGGAACTGGCAGTCGCGGCGGAAGTACAGCGAGACGTCCTTGTAGTCGGGGTGGTACTTGAAGATGTACTTGCCGTACAGGGTCTCGCGGTTGCGGGTGACCGAGTACATGCGGTTGAGGTTGACGCCCTCGCCGACGACCGCGAACGGGTCGCGGGTGAAGTAGAGGTTGGGCATCGGGTCGATGATCAGGTCGGACTCGGACTCGGAGTTGACCAGGGAGTCGAGGGTCGTGGACGCCGTGAGGGGCATGTCGATCTCGGACTTGGTCATGCCGGCCATGGTCTTCTTGACGAACTCGAGGTTGTCCTCGATGGAGTCCAGCTTCTCGCGGACGATCTGCGGCATGTGCTGGCCGCGGATGCCGGCCTCGGCGATGTACTGGTCGGTGAACTCGGCGCGGGCGCCGGGGACCTGGTCGAACACCTCGGCGACGAGGTTCTCGAGATAGAGGACCTCCACGCCCTGGTCCCTCAGGATCTGGGCGAAGGTGTCGTGCTCCTGCTGCGCGACCTCCAGGAACGGGACGTCGTCGAACAGGAGTCGCTCGAGCTCGTCGGGCGGCAGGTTGAGGAGCTCGTCGCCGGGACGGTGCAGGCAGACCTTCCTGAGCTTGCCGATCTCGGAAGGCACGTGCAGACCTTTCGTCATGGCCTCCTACCTTTCTTTCGGGCCTTTCGGCCGAATCTCTCAGCGCCCTTCCATAGCGGACGCTGCTTGCTGACAGCTCTAGTTATATCCAAATTCCACCCGCAATTCCACCTCGCCCCCGAACGGTCAACAAAGTGCGATGAACGGTATATCGCACGAGATTCCCCCATAATGTACTTCGGCGTTCTAAAGTAACTTTTCTAAGGTAAACGCTCTTTTTTCCTAAAAACTATTTGCAATTGCATCTCTAAACTTTTGATTCAGAATTGCATAGCTAAATCGGTTTTATGTATATAAATGATGTTTGTTTACGTTTCTGCCTGCATTCAATGATATTCAGCTATCCATCATTCTTATTCACACTTACGTACCAGTTGAGTGAGGATATAGACCGCTTGCAGACGAGCAGGACGTCAGTCCTATGACTTGTCAGCGTAAGAAGTAGGTAAAGATACCGTTCACGCGATACGTCCGTGCCAGCGGTCGACTAAATTGAGACAATAGTGATTAGTGTTAGGCTACCGTCCCTTGTGGGGACTGAACGGACAGATGCATATGCCGAGCAAAATCGAAAAGAAGCAAGCCGCCGCAAAGCTGCGCAAACCGCCGCGCGACTTCTCGTACACGCAAAACCGAGAGCTCAGCTGGCTACGCTTTGACAACCGCGTGCTCGACGAAGCCTTCGACGAAACCGTTCCGTTATTCGAGCGACTAAAGTTCGTCTCGATCTTCGAGTCCAACCTCGACGAGTTCCTTATGGTGCGCGTGGGCGGCCTGTCCGATCTGGCGGAGCTCAAAAAACAACCTGTCGACAACAAGAGCAATATGACCGCCTCCGAACAGGTCAATGCTGTCATGGCCGAAATGCCCGGGCTCCTTACCCGTTGGGAGTCCATCTTTAAGAGCATCGAGGGCAAGCTCGACACCTTGGGCGTTCACCGCGCCCGCATCGATTCGCTTACGCCCGAGGAGCGCACCTTTGTAACCCGCTACTTCCAGGCCTACGTGTCACCGGTCATCTCGCCGCTGGTCATCGATCCTCGCCACCCCTTCCCCAACCTGCGCAATGGCGCGCTCTATCTGGCCTGTGGTCTGGACGGTGCCACCGACGAGGAGAGCCTGCTGGGCCTTATCGAGATTCCCGCCTCGATGAACCGCGTGGTCGAGATCCCCTCGCCCACCGGCACCTACTCCTACATCCTGCTCGAGGACGTCATCCTCGCCTGCCTGGACAGCTGCTTTGGCTCCTATAAGCCGCTGGATCGTGCGCTGATCCGCGTCACCCGCAACGCTGACATCGATCCGGACGGCGAGGGCGTCGAGGAGGAAGAGGACTACCGCCAGCACATGAAGCGCATTCTCAAGAAGCGCCTGCGCCTGCAGCCGGTAGTGCTCGCGGTCTCGGGATCGCTCGAGAAGGCGACGCTCAAGACTATCCGCAAGGCGCTCGAGCTTTCGCGTCGCTCGGTCTTTACCTGCGATATCCCGCTCAACCTGGGCTACGTCTTTGGCATTGAGGGCAAGATTCCCGAGCACCTGCGCAACGAGCTGCTCTTTACGCCGTTTAAGCCGCAGCCCAATCCCACCATCGACATGACCCGCTCCATCCGCGAGCAGGTGCTGCAGCACGACAAGCTGCTCTTCTACCCTTACGAGGCCATGAACCCGTTCTTGGACCTGGTGCACGAAGCAGCCTACGACCCCGAGTGCATCTCGTTGCGCATCACGCTCTACCGCGTGGCCAAGCAGAGCCGCCTATGCGAGTCGCTGATCGATGCTGCCGAGAACGGCAAAGAGGTCACGGTGCTCATGGAGCTCCGCGCACGCTTTGACGAGCAGAACAACATCGAGTGGGCCGAGCGCCTGGAAGAGGCCGGCTGCACCGTCATCTATGGTTCCGAGGGCTTTAAATGCCACTCAAAGATCTGCCAGCTCACCTATCGCGAGGGCATGGCGCTAACGCGCCTCACACTTTTGGGCACCGGCAACTTTAACGAGAAGACGGCCAAACTCTACAGCGACTTTATGCTCATGACAGCCCATCCCGGCATCGGCGAGGACGCCAACCTGTTCTTCCGCAACCTGTCGCTGGGCAACCTGCGCGGCGACTACCGCTTCCTGGGTGTGGCGCCCGTCGGACTGAAACCGCTCATCATGCGCGGGCTTGACCGCGAGATCCAGCGCGCCCTTGCCGGCGAGCCCGCCCGCGTGTTCTTTAAGCTCAACTCGCTGACCGACCGCGAGGTTATCGACAAGATCGCCGAGGCATCGTGTGCCGGCGTGCGCGTAGACATGATCATCCGAGGCATCTCGTGCCTCAAGCCCGGTGTTCCGGGCAAGACCGAGAACGTGCATGTCCGCTCCATCGTCGGACGCTTTTTGGAGCACGCGCGCGTCTATGCTTTCGGCGTGGACTCGGACATGATTTACCTGAGCTCGGCAGACATGATGACGCGCAACACCGAGCACCGCGTGGAGATTGCCTTCCCCGTGCTCGACCCCACCTGCCGCGCCCTGGTGCACGAGTACATGGGCATGCAGTTGCGCGACAACGTGAAGGCCCGCAGCCTCACGAGCGACGGCACCTGGGTCCCCGTGGAGCGTGCAGAGGGTGAGAAACCCTTCAACTCACAGGAAGCCCTGCTGGAGCGCGCCTATCGCAACGCCGAGGCCGCGCCCGAGCCCGTCATTGAGGCGGAACCTGCCTCCGAGGCCGAGCCGCAGCCAGTAGCACCCAAGGTCCAAGAGGTCCAGGCGACCGTCATTGAGCCCGAGCCTGCACCTGCGCCTCAGCCCGATCCGCAGGTCACCAAGCCCGCACCCGAGACGAGCGCCCGTCGCGATAAGCCCGCTGGCAAGACCAAGGCCATCGAGCGCCATCGCCCCGGCCGCGTGCGCATGGGCCTGGGTCTGATCGGCCTGGGTCTTAAGACGCTCATTACCGGCAAGACGAAATAGTCGTTTGTAGAAGCAGTTTGTAGAAGCGCCCCGCATTTGAGGAAAGCCTCGGATGCGGGGCGCTTTTCCCTGCTACCATGGTGCGAACAACAACGCGAATGACAGGCAGGAATATGAAGCTCACTATAGAATCGATGACCTACGGCGCCGACGGGCTGGCGCACGCCGACAACGGCAAGGCCGTCTTTGTGCAGGGTGCCGTGGCAGGCGACACCGTCGAGGCCGAGGTCGTACAGGACGGCAAGTCATTCATGCGCGCCCGCACCACCGAGATTCTGGAGCCAAGCCCCAATCGCATTCAGCCTCCCTGCCCCTTCGTGGGCATCTGCGGCGGCTGCTCGTGGGGCAATCTCTCACGCACGGCACAGCTCGCCGCCAAGGAGCAAAACCTGCGCTCCACGCTCGAGCGCATCGGCAAGTTCGCTCCTGAGCTGGCAGATGAGTTGGTACAGCCCATCTGCCACACCAAGGACGACTGGGGCTACCGCAATAAAATCGAGCTCGAACCGACCGTCGTCAACGGTCGCGTGCGCCTTGGCATGCACGGTGTCGACCCCAGCAAAATCGTGACCGTCGATATGTGTCCGCTGTTCGATAAGCGCTTCCCGAAGGCACTCAAATCGGTCGTCGGCGCACTCAACTATCTAAGCGGCAGCCATGACTTGGGGCTCGAACGCGTGGGCATTCGCGCATCGCGCCGCACCAAGGCACTCGAGGTCGCACTCTGGACGCCCACAGGCTCTTTTCCGCGCTCGCAGGTCTCCCGCGTGCTGGCGGACGCCGCTCATCCTACGAGCATCGTACGCGTGATGAGCAAGGGCGAAAAGAAGGCCCGCCGTGTCTCCAAGGTCGAAATGCTCGCCGGAGAGGGCTCATGGACCGAGAATATCGCCGAGGATCAGATGCGCTTGTCTGCCCCGTCTTTTTTCCAGGTCAACACCAAGGGTGCCGAGATTTTGATCGATCTTGTCATGGAAGCGCTCGACCCGCAGGAAGACGAGCTTGCCGTGGACCTGTACTGCGGTGCCGGCACCTTTACCCTGCCGCTCGCCCGCCGCTGCGACTTTGTCGCTGCCGTCGAGGCCTACGGCCCCGCCGTGCGCGATCTACGCCGTAACCTGGAAATCAACAAGCTTGATAACGTCGACGTCATTGGCGGAGACGCGGTGCGCGAGTTCCCCGACCAGGATGCCGACATCTTGGTGGTCGACCCGCCGCGCGCAGGCCTCGCCCCCGAGGCGATCGGCCTTATCGCCAGCACGAGTGCCCGCGATGTCGCCTACGTGAGCTGCGACCCGGCCACCCTGGCGCGCGATCTCAAACGCTTTGTCGAAGAAGGCACCTTCTCCCCCGTAAAGATCACGCCAGTCGACCTGTTCCCACAAACCTTCCACTGCGAGACCGTCGTCCACCTTAGGCGCAACTAGCCGCTTAATCATTGCTCAGAAAATCATTGGGAAATCGAGCGTGGCAAGCGGAGGTCTTCGGGGTATAAGACGGCTAATTGTATGCCGCCTATGAAAGGAACCCTCATGCCCAGCGTTGCCGTTCTCGCCGCCGATGGCTTTGAAACGATTGAATGCCTGACCATGGTCGACGTCATGCGTCGCGGCGGCGTGCGTGCCACGCTCGTCTCGATCATGCCCACGCGCGAGGTCGTAAGCTCGCTGCAGATCCCCGTGACCTGCGATGCGCTCTTTGATGAGATCAACTTTGACGAGTACGACTGCGTCGTGCTGCCCGGCGGCCTGCCCGGTGCCACCAACCTGCGCGCAGATCAGCGCGTCTGCGACGTGGTCTGCGAGTTCGCCGCAACCAAGCACGTCGCCGCCATCTGCGCCGCCCCGTTTATCCTGGGCGAGCTCGACCTGCTCGAGGGGCGCCATGCCACGTGCTTCCCTGGCTTTGAGAAAAGCTTCCCCGAAGGCGCCTATACCGGCGAGAAGGTCACGCAAGACGGCAACATCATCACTGCCAGCGGCATGGCACAGTCCCTCCCCTTTGCATTGGAGCTGCTGCGCACGCTCGCCGGCGACAAGGCCGTCGAGAAGGTCGCCGAGGGCATCCAACTATGATTTTGGCTTCGCAATCGCCGCGCCGCATAGAGCTGATGCGCGAGGCAGGCTACAACATTCGCGTGATTCCCGCGGATATCGACGAAACGCCCTTTGATGGCGAGGCCCCGCTCACGCTTGTCGAGCGCTTGGCACGCGCCAAGGCGGCTGCCGTTGCTGCCGAGTATGCCGAGCCCAATGAGCTGACGGTCGCGGCCGACACCATCGTCACCTTTGACGGCAAGATTCTGGGCAAGCCGGCAACCGAGGACGAGGCGCGCACTATGCTCCGTGAGCTTTCGGGCCGCACGCACCAGGTCGCAACCGGCGTCTGCATCGTTAAGGCAGGCGATACGGCCGCCCCGCATGCCGCCGAAAGCCTGTCCTTTGTCGATGCGACCGACGTGACGTTCTACGAGCTCACCGACGAGCAGATCGAGCACTACGTCGCCTCGGGTGAGCCCATGGACAAGGCCGGCGCCTACGGCATTCAGGGCACAGGAGGACGCATGCTCGTGCACGATATTTCGGGCGACTTCTATAACGTGGTGGGCCTACCCATCGCCCGCGTCGCGCGCGCGATTCAAAAACTCTCGTAATTGCATCTGGCGCTGGGTATCCCCCGGCGCCTACAATTTTGGCGTACCGTACGGATCCCGACCGGGCACAAGGCGCGGCGGAAAACCGATAGGAGTTAAACATGGATACACTGCTCGAGGCCATTGACGTCTGCGATGTCGATGGCTTTTGCTATGGCAACTATACGGACGAGGAGGCCGGCACCGGTTGCACCGTAATCGTGGCACCCGAGGGCGCCACCGGCGGTGTTGACGTTCGCGGCGGTGCTCCCGCTTCGCGCGAAACCGACCTGCTGCGACCTGAGAACACCGTCGACAAGGTCCACGCCGTCTGCCTTTCGGGCGGATCGGCCTTTGGCCTCGAGGCTGCAAGCGGCGTCGCTCGCGAGCTTGAGAGCCGCGGCATCGGCCTTCCCGTCGGCCCCACGCAGGTGCCTATCGTGTGCTCCAGCTGCATCTTCGACCTTGCCTTTGGCGACCCCACCGTGCGCCCCGACATTGAGGCCGGCATCGCCGCCGTGTGCGAAGCACTCGACCACACCCCCACCAAGCTCGAACAGGGCAACGTAGGCGCCGGCACGGGCGCCACCGTGGGTAAGCTCATGGGGCCCGCCACCTGCATGAAGGCCGGCCTTGGAGCTGCCGCCGTGGCACTCGGCCCCATCAAGGTGGGCGCCGTGGTCTCGGTCAACGCCTGCGGCAACGTTGTCGACCCCTTCACCGGCGAGTGGGTCGCCGGTATGCGCGCCGCGGCCGATAGCGACCAGATCGTCGACATGGAACTCGCAGCCTTTGCCGCCGCCGGATCCATGCAGATGCCGCTCGACCGCACCAACACCACCATCAGCTGCATCGTCACCAACGTGGAACTCACTAAGGCACAAGCCACCAAGGTCTCCCAGATGGCCGCAGACGCCTACGCACACGCCATCCGTCCCACGCACACCACCAACGACGGCGACACCATCTACACCCTCGCCAGCGGCAAACTGGGCGCCCAGGCAAGCGCCGCCGTTCCCCTAGACCTGCTGGGCATGCTCGCCGTAAGGGCCTTGGGAACCGCCATCGTAAACGGAGCCAAAACCGCCAAAACCTCCCACGGCATCCCCGGCGCCGCGAAGTAGCCTAACCTGACCGGTTGCCCGGTGGGGCTTGGTTATGTTTGCTGCTCTACAGTCCTGGCTCGCACGAAGAGCACATTAAGTGCTCTTCGGCTCGTGCGGAACTCGCGACAAACATAACCAAGCCCCACCGGGCAACCTACCAACCAGACTCTTTTCAGCCCAGGCCCCTGTGTACCGCGCGTCGAAGATCTTCAAATTCAGGCAGCCTGACAATCGATTCTTATAGCAGAGGCCCCTTGGCCTTTAGTTTGATACAAGTTCCGCACGAGCCGGAAAGCACTTAATGTGCTTTCCGTGCGAGCAGGACTGTTCGCAGTAGCAAACTAAAGGCCAAGGGGCCCAGTCAACCTATCAGCAGCGATTACTCGGCAGCTAGTTGAATTTGAAGATCTTTGAGGCAAGACGGTATAGGCCGAGTGTGGTTTTGTCTCCGGCCCGTCCGCGCAGATTGGTGAAGAACCCGACCACGCCGTAGCGGGCACGACGATACATGCGCTCGTCGTAGGCCTTCAAATCATTCCACAGCGTCTTTAGGCGCTCGTCGGCGCAATCTTCCTCGGAAAGCTTGGTGAGCACCGAGCAGATCGCCATCATCATGGTGAAATAGCCCATCATGTACGAGCGCAGACGCGACGACTCAACATCGCTGTACAGGTGGTACGACTCCATCATGATGCGCGTCACACGGAACTGCTGGTCCAGACGCTTGACCATCGTGGCCTCGTTGACACTCTGGCCCTCGCGACCGATAAAGTAGCGATAGAGGTCGATGTCGGCGTAGTACATGGTCTTGCAACGCGGCAGCGGCACGTAGGCGTAGATGTTGTCCACATAGAACGTGTGCGGCGGCATGGGAAGGTTGGACTCGCGCAGCACATCCGTGCGATAGCACAGGCTGTGCATGAGTAGGTTCTGGTCCAGGCGGAAATGACCGATCTGATCCCAGGAAAAGATCTTTTTGCGCGGCAGGGCAAATTTGTAGCCAATAGCGGTATGCGTGCCCTCGTAAACCTTCTCGTACACGTAGTTCGAGATAAACAGGTCAACGCGCTGGTCACGCTCTTCAAAGCCACGCAGAATCGACAGCATAGTCGAAAGAGCCGCAGCATCGAGCCAGTCATCCGAGTCGACGACCTTGTAGTAGGTGCCCTGTGCCTCGCGCAGACCCGAAAGGACGGCAATACCGTGGCCGCCGTTCTCCTGGTGCACCGCGCGAATGATACCGGGATAACGTGCCTCCCACTCGTCGGCCTTATCGGCCGTCTCGTCCTTGGAGCCGTCGTCCACTACGATAATCTCGATATCGGTGGCGTAATTGCTCCCCTCCAAGATGGAGGTGATGCAATGGTCCATGTCCTTGGCGGCGTTATACGAGGGAATACCGAATGTTATGACTTTATGCATGGCAGGCGATAATCTCATCCGAAAGATCGAGGGCGGAATTGGTCACAGCGTCCATATCGTAGTAACGATACTCGGCCAGACGACCCACCGGGTGGAAGTTCGTCAGGTTCTGGACGCGCTCAAGATAGCGCTCATAGAGCTCACGGTTCTCGGGCTCAAGAATGGCGTAGTACGGCGTCTCGCCCGAGCCGGGCGTATAGGCCTTGGAATACTCCTTCATGATGGTGGTCTTGCCGGGCAGGATCTGACCGGTCATGTTCTTGAACTCGGTAATGCGCGTGTAGTCCTCGCTCGTGGTGTAGTTGACGGTGCCCACGGGCTGGAACTGGTCCATATCGAGCGTCTCGAACTTCATGTCGAGCGTGCGGTACGGTAGCGCGCCCAGATCGAGATTGAACAGCTCATCGAGCGGACCGGTGTAGACGATCTCGCCACCATAGACCTTGCCGTCGATCTTGACGGTAGTCTCGTCGATTTCAAAGAGGTCACGGGCGTCCACGTCGCAGAACACGTCGATCAGGTCGTGGTCGAGCATGTGCTCAAAGAGCGCCGTGTAGCCCTCCTGCGGCATGCCCTGGAAGGGAGCTTGCGGGAAGTAGCGGTCATCATCGCCCACAAAGACGGGAACGCGGCCGGTGATCGAGGGATCGATCTGATCGGGCGTCTGGCCCCACTGCTTCATGGTGTAATGTAAAAAGACGTTCTCGTAGACGTAATCGGCGACCTCGGCAAGATCCGGGTCGTTCTTCTTACGCAGCTCCATAATGGGCACCTTGACATCCTTGCCAAAGGTCTCCACGAGCTTCTGATACAGCTCCTCGCCGCGCTCGTCACCAAAGGCGAGCTTGAGACTCGCATGGTTGAAGGGCACGGGCATAAGGGTACCGTTGATGTTGGCGAGCACCTTGTGCTGATAATCCGTCCACTTGGTAAAGCGCGACAGGAAATTGTGCACGCGCTCGTTAAAGGTGTGATAGATATGCGGACCGTACTCGTGGATCAGGATTCCGGCCTCGTCAGTGCAGTCATAGGCATTGCCCGCAATGTGGCTACGGCGCTCCAAAACGGCAACACGATAGCCGATGGTCTCGGCAAGACGGCGGGCGCAAACGGCACCGGCATATCCAGCACCGACGACAATCATGTCGTACGCGCCGGCGTTAAAGCCTTCAGGCAGGCCTGAGGTAATCTGCATCGATACTCCTTGTCAAAAGCCACGGGCTCGTTAGCTGGGCTTTTCTCGAACATTCTTCGAGACATATTTATCAGAGCGATTATAGCGCTAATGCGTCCTATAATGAGCTTGCCACACAAGGAAAGCTCAAGCACCGCGGCGTACATAATTGAAAGGTAAACCCGCTAGCAGCGGGTTTATTCGTGAACAGCCGGGTGCCTGGAGCTTAGCGAAACGCTTGTAAGGAGTAACATGAGCGATTTCCTAAACCGTATGAAGTCTGCCGCCAAGGCCGACCTTAAGACGATCGTCCTGCCCGAGGGCGAGGATCCGCGCACTATCGTCGCGGCCACCAAAATCATCGAGGAGGGCCTGGCAAAGATCGTCATCCTGGGCAACCCCGACGAGATCAACGTTCCCGGCGCTACCGTCATCGACCCGCGCAATGCCGAGAAGCACGAGGAGTATGCGCAGAAGTTTGCTGAGCTCCGCGCCAAGAAGGGCGTTACCATCGAGCAGGCTCGCGCCCAGGTGATGGACGCCACCTACTTTGGCACCATGATGGTCAAGATGGGCGACGCCGACGGCCTGGTCTCCGGCGCCTGCCACTCCACCGCCGACACCCTGCGCCCTGCACTTCAGATCCTCAAGACCGCCCCGGGCACCAAGCTGGTCTCGGCCTTCTTCGTGATGTGCACCGACACCCCGCAGTTCGGCACCGACGGCACGCTGATCTTCGCCGACTGCGGCCTCAACATCAACCCGTCCTCCGACGAGCTCTCCGAGATCGCCATCGCCTCCGCTCACTCCTGGTCCACCTTCATGGGCAACGTTGAGCCGCACGTGGCCATGCTCTCCTACTCCACCATGGGCTCCGCCGGCGGCGAGGTCGCCAAGAAGGTCCAAGAGGCCGTAAAGTTCTGCAAGGAGAAGGCTCCCGAGCTCGCCATCGACGGCGACCTGCAGCTCGATGCCGCTATCGTCCCCACTGTCGCCCAGCTCAAGGCTCCCGGCTCCTCCGTTGCCGGCAAGGCCAACGTGCTCGTGTTCCCCGACCTCGAGGCCGGCAACATCGGCTACAAGCTGGTCCAGCGCTTCGCCGGCGCCGACGCCTACGGCCCCATCCTGCAGGGCATCGCCAAGCCGGTCAACGATCTGTCGCGCGGCTGCTCTGCTGACGACATCGTGGGTGTCGTGGCCATCACCGCCGTCCAGGCTCAGATGGCTGAGTAGCGTACGCACTCGCCCGAAGGCCGTACGGGCTAACCCCTGAAAACGTCCTCGACCAATGAAACGCCCCCGTTCTGCTCCTTCGGAGCTACGAACGGGGGCGTTTCTGGTCTGACGCTCCTATTTGGCAAGGTGTTTTTTAGAATCCATTTTGCGCTCGGCCTCG
>CABVAS010000016.1 GCA_902496375.1 uncultured Collinsella sp. | reverse complement strand
CTCTTCCGATCTATAGATTGGGGGACACTTTTGCTCACGGGCTCGACCGCGCTCAAAAGCGAGGAGCGCAGCCATGTTCGTCATTCCGGCACGGGTAGGATCGCCCGTCTGTCAATGCGCCCCATGGCCCTGTGTGAGTCGGGCGACGGCGAGCCGCTCGTGTCACTGGCAAGCCTCTTTAAGGGCGAGGATTTTGCCCCTCAGCGTCGCGAGAGCACGGTGGATGACGTCGCCCGCTGGTGCTGCAGGGGCGGTTGGCCTGCAAATCTTGGGCTTTCGGAAGATCTTGCGCGAGAGACGGCAAGCCAGTACGTGCACTCGGTGCTCGACGTCAACGTGCTGGACGAGGGCATGTCGCCCGAGCTTGCACACGGCCTTTTGCGAGCTCTTGCCATGAACGAGAGCCAGGCTGTCACGTACAAGACGCTCGTAAAGGACGCCTCGTACGGTGAGGTGGGCCCCGACGAGAGGACCATCGCTGCGTACTTGGACCTCTTCAACAGGCTCAAGCTGACCGAGGACCTGTGCGGATGGGAGCCGCCCATGCGCTCGAAGGCCCGCGTTCGCGTGCGCCCCAAGCGCTACTTCTGTGACCCGTCACTTGCGGCGGCGTTGCTGGGGGCTACCCCTGAGCGGCTGCTTGGCGATATGCAAACGCTGGGGATGCTCTTTGAGAATCTCGTCCTGCGCGACGTGCGCGTGTTCCTTTCCACCTACGGCGGTGTCGACAACAGTGTCCATTATTTCCGAGATGAGAAGGGCCTTGAGGTCGATCTGATCGTTGAGCACGACGGGCGCTGGGGAGCCATCGAGGTCAAGCTGAGTGATGCGAAAGCAGACGATGGAGCGAGAAATCTCAAGGCGCTGGAGAGGAAAGTGCTCTCCAATCCTGCCGCCCAGAATGCCGCGCCGGCGTTTTTGGCGGTCGTGGTTGGAAAGGGGAGCATTGCCTACACACGCGACGACGGCGTGGCGGTGATTCCCATGGCGGCACTTGGGGCGTAGTGGTTTTGCGGGCGTGCCGTGCTTCCTTTACCGAAAATCCATTTGGTAAACCAGATGCTCGCGGATAGAATAAAGTTGACGGCAGCCCAAGGGTGATAGCTGGGCAGCGCCGTTGCTTGGTCAAGGGGTCAAAGCCTTAATTGTAGTGACTTGTTATGCTTCGAACGCTGCTTGAGTGCCTCGGAAAGCCCGACAAACGCCGTGAAAAGCGAGACCAAAGCAACCAAGAGCTCTGTGAGCTCTGATGGGCCCGGGATGACCTCTGATTCAAGTCACCGGGCCTCAATCTTTTTCACACATTCGAATAGGCGGGCGACTCTCTTGGGGCCGTCTGCATGGCGCGTGCCTGGCGCGCGTGGCACAGCATCCCATTTTTGTGTCCGCACGGGCGGCTACGCTTACCGCAACGTAGCCATTCGTGGAAAGGACGGATGTCATGTCGATGGATAAAGCTGGGTTCGTGAGCGTTGGCGCCGAGATCGAGGACGAGGTGATGCCCGATCGCGTCGTGTTTAGCATCTGCTTTGGAGGAAGCTTCGATACCAAGGAGGCGTGCCTGGACGACTACAACGCCGATCGCGTTAAGGTCGCTACGGCATTGGCGCCCTTTGGTTTGGATGGCGAGCTAACGTGTCGCGGTTACGCCTGCTACGCGCGAACGACGCGCAGAAAGGCGACGATCACTGGCTATAGCTACCATGCCTACGGCACAGTCGCCGCGTTGATTGACGCCGTCGATGTCGCCGCTATATGGACGGCTCTTAACACCTGCGGTTCGCGCGCCGACATGAGCGTAGGTTTTGATCTAGTCGACCGGCGTGCTGCCGAGGATGCCCTCATCGCCCGCGTCGTCGAGCGAGCCCGCAACAATGCGCAGGCGCTTGCGGCGGCATCGGGTTCTAAGCTGGATGGCGTCAAGCATATCTCCTACAACAGTCAGCTTGGCAGCATGGATCGGCTTTGCTATGCAAGTGCGGCCGATTTTGCGCTCGGAGCTCCTGCGGGATCGGCTGATTCCAAGGTGACGGTGCTGGAGCCAGAGCCTATTGAGGTCGAGTGCTCCGTGGATGTGGAATGGTGGCTGGAGTAGAGGAGCGAGCCCCGGACTTCGTAACCGAAATTCCATTTGTTAAACCTGGCGCTCGTGGGTAGAATAAGGTCGACGGCAGCTCAAGTGGTGGAATGCTGGGCAGCGCCGTTACTTCGATTAAGGGGTCATCGCCTTAGTGGCGTCGACCCCTCTTTTTCTGCTTCGTACGCTGCTCGAGTGCCTCGGTAAGTCCGATAAGCGCCGTGAGGAGCGAGACCAAAACGGTCAGGAGCTTCACGAAATCAGTCAGATCGGTCATGGGCATCACCTCCCGTCGCATGGAGGGCGCTGCCCGGCACATGGAACTGCCGTCAACAACTGCAACTCTATCAAAGTACTGCTATAAATACGAATATATGTTCGATAATAACAGTGACGTGATTCTCTCAAAGTGTGGCTTTACGCAAGGATGCCGGAAAGCCATGCTGTGCGATTTCATGTCCGCACGGGCGCCTGTCCTTACGGCAATGTAGCCGCCTATGTAGTAAGCGGCATTTGACGGAGAAAGGCCATAACCGTGTCAGCTGAAAAGACGCCGCGTATCTCGGCTATCGATACGACGAACTTTGCGCGCCAGATTGTGCTGGACTTTGAGTTTGCGCCGGTGCCAAAGCAGCGCCAGCGCCGTGGACTGCGCAATGAGATTATCGAGGTCGGCGCCGTCAAGCTCGATAACCGCGGCAACGTTATAGGCGAGTTCTCGCAGTTTGTGCAGACAGAATTTACCGAAGGCGTTGCGTTTCCCGTCCGCGAGCTCACGGGGATATCGGCCGTGGACACCGCGATGGCCGACCCGCTCTATGCGGTGATCAAAAGGCTCAGCGATTGGATCGGTCGCTACTCCGCCCAGGTGGTCGTTGGAGCGGGGCGGATCGTCGACAGCTTTTGACCGAGTGCCAGGCAAAACACATCGACCTTGCCGCATTTCCTACGGACTGGGCCGACCTGCAGGCGTTTTACACCTCGATCATGGACGTGGGCAGCCACGGGTGCGTCTCTTTGAGTGACGCGGCGACGTGGTTTGGTATCGAGTTCGACGAGTCGACGGGCCACGCCCACAGCGCCCTAGCCGATGCGCGCGTGACCGCCAAGCTGCTCAAGCAGATGATGGATGGGGACTACCGCGTGAGTCCGCACGCCCAGGAAGTCCGCCAGCGTTGGGGGATGGGCGAGCGACCCCAGACGCGCCTTTCCAGCAAGTGCCCCGAGCTGAGAGACCTGCTGCTGAGGCTGAAGGCGGAGGGGAGGTAGGCGGGGCAGACAATATTGTCGTTTCGCCTGTGAAGAAGGAACCAATTAACTACAAAGTGTGGATGGCTTCTAGTGAAGACTTAAACACCAGACTAAGAAAAGGTTATCGAGCCATTGGGACTGCAGCATTCGCCCATCGCAAGACGTTACTCGTTCAAATTGGGACGCTCCACATCCTATGAAATGGTTAATGCGGAGCGTCCCTAGAACTCTGTCTTCTGTTACCTAATAGTAGAGTTCGATATACGAATACGCCTTATCAAAAAGAGCCTGGTCTTTGAGCTTATAGCGCATCCACAGAATGGCACGGAGCTGTTTTTTAACCTCTTTCACGCCAGCCGTGGTAGCTTGCCAGCCGTCGAAGCGAGTTATCTTAACGATCTCGTCAATGTCATTGACGATGTTCTCGACGATGATAGGCGTGTCGCCGTTCTTGATGCCGTTAAAGAGCTCAGTGAGAGCAGCCTTTCCCTTGTCCTCCTCTTCCTCGGGCACGACTTCCTTTTCGGCGGCTCGTGCTTCTTTGGCGAGGTCGATGAGCATCTTGAGGAACTCGACGCTGTTGATGAGACCTTGCTCGTGACGTTCCCTTAGGTCTTCAAGGCGCTCGCCGAGCTTCTGGAACTTGCCATTCTTATCGTGCCTGCGGATTCGGGCGACGAGATCTATCTCCAGCTTACGCGTGATCTTCTCGGTATTGCTCTTGTCGTTGATGAAGTGCTCGATCATGTCCTCGTCGAGTTCAAGGATGTCGTCATCGTCTCGGACTCTCTCGACGGTGATGTTCTCGTGCACGAGCTCGATTGTCTTGGGCCCGAGCGCTGCCCAGATGAGCTTCCCGCGATTGTCTACCGGTCTCACGGAATCGTAGACCTGCGAGAGCCAGATGAAATCGGGCTTGTAGGGATTGAGACACGGGTCGGGCGAAAGGGCTTCCCACGCTCTGTTCAAGACCGAGAAGTCGGCCCCAAACTGGTCTTTCACCTTTGTCGTTGGCAGGCATTGTTGAGCTTCGAGAAGGGACTCCCAATCCGCGCTGCGGCGGTCTCTGACCGTTGAGAAGTATTCAAGACAGCAATGCATAAGCCCGGGTAGCTCGGCCTTTACCTCGTCGATGTTGGTTATAACCTTCCGCACCTCGGTCTCGTCGAAGTGCAGAGACTTGGCGACGTTGTCGAAGAGGCCGATATAGTCGACAATGAGACCGAATGTCTTCTTGTCGTTGTAGACGCGGTTGGTTCGACAGATTGCCTGCAACAGCGTGTGGTCGCGCAGGGGCTTGTCAAGGTACTGAGTTTGCAGGATGGGCGCATCGAACCCCGTGAGCAGCTTTGCAGTGACGATGAGAATCTTGAGCGGATCGTCCGGGTCGCGGAAACGGTCAAGGAGCTTTTCCTCGGCATCGCGATCTCGACGGTATGCCTTGTAGCGGTCTTCCTTGTCGTTGTTCGTGTCCATGACGATGGTGACTGCATCAGCGCCCAAAAGCTTGTCGAGCTCCTCCTTATACAGCAGGCAGCACTCTCGGTCGTAGCAGACTACCTGCGCCTTGAAGCCGTCGGGCTCAACCTTTGACTTGAAGTGCTTGGCGATGTGCTCGCATACCTTGTGGATGCGGTCGGGAGCCTTCATGACGGCTTCGATCTTGACGCGCCTGGTGAGTTCCGCCTTGTCCTCTTTGCTGAGGTCTCGGGTCATTTCGTCAAAGGCGGCGTTCACGACCTCTTGGTTGACGTGGAGCTCGACGGGAACGGTTTCAAAATGGAGCGGCAATGTGGCGTGGTCGCGGATGGAGTCGGCGAAGGAATAGCGGCTCATGTAGCCGGACTTGTCCTCTTTGGCACCGAAGGTGTGGAACGTGTTCTTGTCGGTTCGGTTGATGGGAGTGCCGGTCAAGCCGAAGAAGAAGGCGTTTGGCAAGGCGAGTCGCATCTTCTCGCCGAGGTCGCCCTCTTGGGTGCGGTGTGCCTCGTCGACCATGAGGATGATGTTCTCGCGCTCGTTGAGCGTCCCCGCAACCTCGCCGAATTTGAAGATGGTGGTGATGAGGATCTTTCTCATGTCCTGCTTGAAGAAGGACTCAAGCTCCTCCTTGCTGCCGGCGCTTGCGAGGTTGGGGATATCGGATGCGTTGAAGGTCCCCGTGATCTGGGTCTCAAGGTCGATTCGGTCATCCACGATGACGACGGTCGGGTTCTTGAGTTCAGGGACCATGCGCAGCTTCTGGGCGGCGAATACCATGAGCAGTGACTTTCCTGAGCCCTGGAAATGCCAAATGAGGCCACGCTTCGGGTATCCTGCGCGGACGCGGTCCACGATGAGGTTCGCGCCCTCGAACTGTTGGTAGCGACAGATTAGCTTGATGCGTCGATGCTTCTTGTCGGTGGCGAAGAGCGTGAAGAACTGGAAGATGTCCATGACGTTCGTGGGGGTTAGCATGGACGCCATGCTTCTCTTGACGTCGGCAAGTGTACCCTCGCTCTTCTTGTCGCCCTTATGCCAGGGTCCCCACATCTCGGGAGGCATGTTCACCGACCCGTAGCGATAGCATTTTCCTTCGCTGGCGAAGTTGATGGCGCTACAGACGAACATCTGCGGGATGCTCTTCTCATATTTAGCGATGTCGCCAGCGCCGTCGAGCCAGGTTATCGAATCGCGCACCGGCGTCTTGAACTCGCCGATGACGAGCGGAAATCCATTGACAAGAAGGACGAGGTCGAGGCGCTTGCCGCCCTGCTCCTGGGGGTAGACCCACTGGTTGGTGACGATGTACTCGTTTTTGTCAAGATCGCCGTCCGCCGCCGTGCCAAAGAAGCGGATGGGGACCATGCGGCCGTCTTTGCCGTAGGGGAATGAGTTCTCCTCGATGACGAGCTTTTTGAACCGCTCGTTGGTGGAGACCAGGTTCTGCGGACTTGTGGACTGAATGAGGGCCCTGAGTCGGTAGATGATTTCGTCGGCGCGATCGGGGTCTTCTGCGATCTCCGGGTTAAGCCTGATAAGGGCGTCCTTGACCATGGGCTCGACCATGACGTCGGCATGGCGGCGCGGGAGGTCTTCGGCAGCCACGTATCTCCAGCCAAGGCTGGCAAGCGCCTCGACGCTCATTTGCTCGATGGTGTTGTCCTCGTTAAACATCTCCGAGTCCTAACTCCTGGTTCAAGATTTTCTTCGTCGTGGCGTTTAGCTCATCGAGGGCCTTTTGTACGGCAAATTTCGATTTGTCGACCTGGGCAACGAAGCCGGCGAACTCCCGCTGAAGGTCGAGAGGAGGGGCAGGAATAACGAAGTTAGCGACATTTGTCTGATTGATACTGCACTGGTTTGCAATACGGGCACAGGCTTTAATTTGCTGTCTGATATCGTCTGAATTCAAATACGTTGCTACGAAGGCGAGGTCCATTCGTTTCTCGTCGATATGGAAGCGCATCATATTTGATTCGAAGATGGTTGGCTCCCGCAAGCCACGAATCCAAGCGATTTTGCCCACGCGATCGATGCTTCCATTAACCCTGTTGATCACGATATCGTTATTGACGAGTTCATATGTTTCAAGTTCCGCAGAGGTACAGGTTAGTCGCTTTAAGGCCGAGTAATCCTCTATGCAGCCTTTTTGGAAGGCATCCACGCGCACGATGGGCGAGCCGCCTTTCTCAACATAAAAACTCTGCGGCTTATACAAACCATTTTGAGGCTCAGTAGAAAGCATTGAGCCTAGGCTTTGGAGCCTGTATTTATAGCCGGTTAGCGCATCTCCGAACATCTCGACAAATTGTGATTTACAGGCGCAGGATATCTGAATGGGCGGCGATGCTCAGCTCATTTATCTCGGCAAATATGACGGTATAATCACAAGAGCTGTAATTTGTATTTTTGAGCTCATAGGTACCTGAATGACTGAAGAACCGATAAGTAAATCCGAGCTGGGAAACCACTTACTCGGAGCCTGCGATATCCTGCGTGGCCCCATCAACCAGGACGAGTACAAGAGCTATATCACGCCGTTGCTTTTCTTCAAGCGAATCTCTGACGTCTACGACGAGGAAAGCGCTGAGGCCCTAGAGTTTTCAGGGGGAGACAAGGACTATGCCGCCTTACCCGAGAACCACAGCTTTGAGGTGCCGGAGGGCTGCCACTGGCAGGACGTCCGCAACACCGGCACGAACGTCGGCAAGGCAATCGTCGATGCAATGGTCGGAATCGAGCGCGCCAACCCCGACACCCTCAGCGGCCTCTTCAGTAGCTTCGACGATGCGAGCTGGACAGACAAAGGCAAGCTCTCCGACGAACGCCTGAAGGATCTCGTCGAGCACTTCTCAGCGAAGAAGTTCGGCAACAGGAACTATAGCGCCGACATGATGGGCGACGCCTACGAATACTTGATCAAGAAGTTCGCCGACATGCAGAAGAAGAACGCAGGAGAGTTCTATACCCCACGCGAGATCGTCAAGATGATGGTCTCCCTGCTTGAGCCGAAGCCCGGTGAGACCGTCTACGACCCGGCCTGCGGCACGGGCGGCATGCTCATCGAAGCCGTGCGGCAGATGGACAACTCCAGGCTCGCCTACGGAAAGCTCTATGGCCAAGAAAAGAACCTCAGCACGTCCGCCATAGCGCGAATGAACCTGTATCTCCACGGCGCGAAGGACTTCCGCATCGCCCAGGGCGACACCCTGCGCGAGCCCGCTTTCCGAGACGGCAACACACTCAAAACCTTCGATTGCGTCCTCGCAAACCCCCCGTTCTCGCTTAAAAACTGGGGCTCTGATGAGTTTGCCTCGGATCCGTGGGGCCGTAACGTCTGGGGCGTTCCCACCGACAAATCGGCAGACTTCGCCTGGGTACAACACATGGTCTGCTCCATGGACAAGAAGAACGGCCGTTGCGCCGTAGTTCTACCCCAAGGAGCGCTGTTCCATGGCGGCAAAGAGGGTGCCATACGCAAGGAGCTTATCAAGTCGGACAAGGTTGAAGCCGTTATCGCGCTCGCAAGCGGAGTCTTCTACAGCACCGGCGTATCTGCTTGCGTGCTGTTCCTCAGAAACGAGAAGTCCACCGAGCACCAGGGACGCATTTGCATCATCGACGGCAGCAAAATCTTCACCGCCCAGCGCGCGCAAAATGTGATCTCAGAAAAGAACGCGCAAGAGATGCTTTCCCTCTATCGCTCCTACGAGCCTGTCATTGAGAAATGCGCCATAGCAACGCTCGCTGACATCGAACGCGAGGGATACGTGCTTTCGGCGAACAACTACGTCGAAAGAAAACGCGAGAAGGTCGAGCCGCCGACGGAGACAAGAAAACGCTTCTACGACCTCCTCCAGCAAACGAAGGAATCCGAGGAGAGGCTCCTCGATCTGCTAGCGAAGGGGGGCTATGTCGATGGAGAGTAGAATCCCCCAGGAAGAGCTGAACAACCATCTATGGAACGCGGCCGTTCTGCTGCGTACCTACATCGATGCCGGGTCGTACAAGCAGTACATCTTCCCGCTGCTGTTCTTCAAGCGCCTCTCCGACGTCTACGACGAGGAGACCGCCGAAGCGTTGGAGGCCTCCGGCGGAGATGCGGAGTTCGCAGCCCTACCCGAAAACCATAGCTTCGCCATCCCCAACGGTGCCCACTGGAGCGATGTCAGAGAGTCCACGGAGAACGTCGGCAAGACCATTGTCGACGCCTTCCGCGCCATCGAGGCGGCCAATGATTCCAAGCTTCGCGGCATCTTCGGCGATGCCGCCTGGACCAACAAGAAGCGCCTGCCCGACCGCCTGCTCAAGGACCTCATCGAACACTTCAGCGCCAAGACACTTTCCATAGCCAACTGCCCCGAGGATGAGCTCGGCCAGGGCTACGAGTACCTCATCAAGAAGTTTGCGGACGATTCTGGGCACACCGCTCAAGAGTTCTACACCAATCGCACGGTCGTCCACCTAATGACCGAGATCCTCCAGCCCAGGCCCGGCGAGTCCATCTACGACCCCACCTGCGGCAGCGCCGGCATGCTCATCTCCGCCATCGCACACCTCAAAGAGCACGGAGAGGAGTGGCGCAACGTCCGTACGTACGGGCAGGAAATCAACCAGCTCTCCTCCGCCATCGGCCGCATGAACCTGTTCCTGCATGGCGTCAAGGACTTCGAAATCGCAAACGACGACACGCTGCGGCACCCGGCCTTCCTCGAGGCGGGAAAGCTACGCACCTTCGACATGGTGCTCGCCAACCCACCCTACTCAATCAAGCAATGGGACCGCGAAGCGTTCGCGTCGGACCCCTACGGCCGCAACTTCCTCGGCACCCCGCCGCAGGGACGAGCAGACTACGCCTTCATACAGCACATCCTCAAGAGTATGGACCCACACACAGGCAGGTGCTCCATTCTCCTCCCCCATGGCGTACTCTTCCGCAACGAGGAATCGGAGATGCGCGAAAGGCTCGTGAGAAGCGATCTCGTTGAAGCGGTCATCGGACTCGGCGCAAACCTCTTCTTCAACTCGCCCATGGAGGCCTGCATCCTCATCTGCCGCAGCGAGAAAGCGCCGAATCGAAGCAAGAAAATACTGTTCGTAGACGCCTCTGCCGAGGTAACCCGCAAGAACGCGCAAAGCTACCTTGAGCCTCAACACATCAAGAGAATCGTCGATGCCTACCGATCCGACGAGGACATCGAAGGTTTCTCATCCCACGCATCGTTTAGTGAGCTCGAGGACAACGCCTTCTCGCTCTCCATCCCTCTGTACGTGAAGCCCTCCAATGATGAAAATGCTGACGATAGAAGCATCGAGGAGACGGTAGAAAGCTGGAAAGCCGCCTCCACAGAGGCCGCGTCCCTGCTCGATAATATTGCTGCGAAATTGCATGAAAACGATGGTGAGTGACATGACCCACGTTTGCCTGGGCGATGTGGCCCGCGAAATCAAACAGAAGGTCCCTGTAGACCAAGAGCTGCCGACGGTCGGCCTTGAGCATCTGGACCCCGGCGAAGTCGAACTCGCCCATTGGGACGAAGGTGTCGAGACCACCTTCACTAAGGCTTTCTCAAAGGGGCAGGTGCTGTTCGGGCGTCGCAGGGCCTACCTGCGTAAAGCGGCCGTCGCCCCATTCGACGGAATCTGCTCTGGAGACATCACCGTCATCGCCCCCAAGGACAACCTCTCTCCGAGGCTGCTCCCGTTCATCATCCAGAACGACGCCCTATTCGAGCACGCCGTCACCAATTCGGCAGGCTCCCTCTCGCCAAGAGTCAAGTGGCAGAACCTTTCGCAATTTGAGTTCGAGCTCCCCAACGCAGACAAACAGGAAGAGCTTGCCGATATTCTTTGGGCCGCTCAGGAGACGAGGTCTCGCTACAAGCAATTGCTCACAGCCTGCGGCGACGTCGTCAAATCACAATTTATCGAGATGTTCGGGAGCCCTATTCGTGGGACAGCCAAGTTTGATATGGCAAAGCTTGGTGATCTCGCATCCCTCTCATCTGGTGCCACCCCTAAAAGGGATCATCCGGAATATTATGGAGGAGACATTCCCTGGGTCAAAACAACTGAAGTTGCGCAAGGAAATGTTAAATCAGCGGATGAACACATCACTCAAGCCGGGCTTGATAACTCCAGTTGTCGAATTATTCCGGCCGGGACCATATTGATGGCCATGTACGGCCAGGGAGAAACACGCGGAAAAGTTGCGATGCTTGAAATAGAGGCCGCAACTAATCAAGCTTGCGCAGCGATAGAGTGCGACTCATCAAAGTTGAATTCCCTATACGCTCTCCATCATTTACGTATGTGCTACGGAGATCTGCGATCCAAGAGTAAGGGCGGGAACCAAAAGAACCTAAGCCTTGCGATGCTCAAACGTTATCTCATTGTGTGGCCTCCGCTCACCCTTCAGCGGGAGTTCGCCGATTTCGCGGCCTCGGTCGACAAATCGAAATTTAAGTTAGGTATCTGCGGTGGGATGCTTTTACGTTGCGCTGGTCGACCATTGCGTACCTTAATGTGGTGTCTATTTTTTTATGGCCAAGGAGCACCTGGACTTGTTCGATGGGCATTCCTTTGTCGATTGCCTTTGTAGCAAGCGTTCTTCTGAACTTATGAGGGTGGACCCTTCCTAAATCAAGCTCGCGCCCCAGTTTTCTGAGCAGCGCCTCGACGCCGCCAATTTGTAACCTCTCGTGTGGCGCCTTGCTCGACACGAAGAGGGCTTCCGAGCTGTCTATCCGTGTTGACAGATAATTTTCAATATGAACTTTAGTCTTTGCGTCAAAATAGACGATGCGGTCCTTATTACCCTTGCCGTGTACGATGCATTCCCGATTGATGGTGTCGATGGAGTTCCTGTCCAACGAGACGAGTTCACCCACACGCATGCCCGTGGAGCGCAACAGGTCGATCAGGGCAAGGTTTCGGGGCGACCCGCAGTTATCGCAAAGAATTTCAACGACTTCATCGCTATACGTTTCCTTTATGGGCTGCGGAGCCTTGACTCTTTTAATGCGTCTTACTGGGCTCTTAATGATATGGTCCTCGTCTTCGAGCCATGAGTAGAAGCTTGAGATGATTCTTCGGACATTGTCGACGGTGACGCGACTGACGCCGGCTTTTTGCTGATAGTCGGAAAGATAGGACCTAATCTCTTCGGTTCCCAGGTCGCAAGCTGGCGCATCGAATGATTCAAGCATTTTATTGATGGTGGTTTCGTAGTAGGAGATGGTCCTATCCGAGCAGCCTTCGAGGCGTTTTGCAGACAGAAATAGATCTAGGAATGATTCGCTTTCACCGTCGCCGCCGTCTTCAGCTAATTGGCTTTCATCGAAAAGGCAGTGCGATAAAACCTTTTTGAGCTGGCGGTTCTGCTGCGTGGTCAGGTAGGGGAGCATGAGACGGGCAATATCTCTAGCCGTTTTCGTGAGATCCATGGTGGCGTCCTTCCTTGCGCGGTGGGTGGCGCTATTTCCCTTTGTTTACCCGTGCGTTATGGAAGGGATGCCGAGTGGCACTTCCGCTAGGCCGCGTCAGGGAGGTCCATGAGACCTCGCACATCCCCCGCATCACTCCGGTGCGGCTTTGCCTGCAGAGTGAGATGTTCAGAAGCGTTTTATTAACGGGGGATGTCTTTCGGATTCTTTTGATGGGGATGTGGAAACACTGATGAAGTTTACGAATAGCGAGGTTGAGGGGTTCGCCTGTGCCCATCGCCTCTCGTGTGCGGATGGATGGTGCCGGTGGCTGTTTGAGACTGCAGTCGCGCCGACGGGATTGGTTGGGGTCGGTACAAGGCAAGCACGCCCCATGCCGTTATGGTAGATGCATCTTTGTCGATAGAGCGCTCGATTGATCTACGCGGGAGCGCTGAGAAGATCTTCCAGCATCGGGTCTACCCCGGCGGCGACCATTGCCCTCGATCAGGTGCTGGGCGTGGAACCGACTAACTGTCCATGCGATATATGAAAGCGTCTGACAAGCGCGCTCCTTGATATCAAATGCAGCTTTGCTTAGAACGATTGCCTCTGCGAAGTCGGCAAATGCGTCGTGATCTCCCCATGTCTTACAGGCTTGTATCATGCCCTGGTCGATAGCATCCATAACAAAGGCGCCCGATCCGTCCGCAACGCAAACGCCGTCGGCAAAGAGCTTCCAGCTAGACGGCTCACGCAAGTCGTCTCCGAACAACTTAATCTGCAGCACATGCGGATTGCCAGCAGCACAGAGTTCTTCCTCGAGTTTCTGCACCGTAAAGCGCATCTGATGGGAGAGCCTGCTCTTGACCATGGCCGAGGCATAGCCGCTCGGCTTGTCCAGAAGATGCATTCGTTTTGGCTTGGCTGTCAGGTTGTGGAAGTTGCGCTCACCGCGCACAGAGAAATTGTCCATACGGACTCCTTTCATCGATGTTGGCAGGGCCACCGTGCCTCTTGGCCGGTTGGCGTCGGGATCGTGGAGCCAACTCTCTACCCCGACTCTGGATAAAACGCGCCCGCTCCTTGCGGGCACGATGGAGTCTATCAACGTGTACGGACAGAAATCAAGCGCCATCCGCGAAATGACGCGCGGATGGCGTTGGTTTCCCAAGTGATTATTCGGCTTTCATTCGGAAAAGTGTCGAAATCAGCCGTGTAAAAGTACGGAAAAGTGTCGAAATAGGCACCTTAAAACTTCGGAAAAGTGTAGCTGGATGACAAAACAGCACTTAGAAGCTGGTGCTGGATGCGGGATCCTGTGGCTGCCTTCAGCCCTCGCTACTCGTCGTCCCCGTCGTTGGGGTCGCCCTTGAGGGTGTTGATGTCCAGATGCTCGTTATCGTCCTCTTTTTGCTGGGTCTCAGACTCCGCTTGGGTGGGGCCGCGGAACAGCTGGAATCCCTCAAACGCAATGACGCCGAGCAGGGCAATGACAATGGCGATAAAAGCAACCTTGACTGCCTGCGGAAATTCCGAGAAACGCAGCGCCTTTTCCTCGGCGTAATAATCGGCGAAGCGCTCTTCGCCCGTGCTTTTGGTATACGCCGGCGCGGACGCGGCCTCCGGGTCATATTCCGGTGCAGGCGTGGCGGCGTACGGATCGTTGTGATAATCGCTCGATGCGGTGCCATAGTCCTCGGTCTCGATGCGACCGTTGCCAGCATAGCCATCGGAATAATCGGAATATGCCGCACCGCCCTCATAGTCCGCGGCGCTCGTGTTGGCGGCAAAAAGCGGGTTAACTGGAACGTCGAGCGCCGGCATGCCGGTAGAGGTCTCATCCAGATCGGCTGCAGCCCAGGAATCGTAGGCAACCTGATGGGCAACGGGCTCATCGAGCCTTGTGACCGGAGGCTTGCGTGCCGCAGGAACGGGCAACTGCTGGGCGTTGTACATAACGGTGCTGTCGGCCGATTTGCCCTGCGTCGCTGCAGCGAGAAATGCCGCCGTCTCGGACGGGTCGCTTGCGGGGCGGGGAGTGGGCGTGGGCGCCGAAGTGGGTGCGGGCGTAGGCACGGGCGTCGAAACAGGCGACTGCGCAGGAGTCGGCTCAGATGCGGGCTTAGGCGCAAGTGCGGGATTGGGGCTTGACGGGCGAGCCCCGCCGCCCATGAGTTCGTCGGCGGTCCACGGGCGATCATCCATCACGTCGTCAAGGCTCAGCGAAAACAGGTCGTCTTCACTCTCATCGAACATGTGGTGCACATGTCCACCAATTGCCGGAATCAATCCGCGACCGGTGCATGATGCCTTGCTCAACGCCATTCTGTCCCATCCTTTCGAAATACTAATGACATCGATTATATGGAACTTCCCAAGCGGCTCGGTCTTGGATTCGCGCTTTCCAGAACTCGCGCCCAAAAGGGGAGGGGCAATCCAGGCGAGTGCCTACTTGTCGCCGGCCGCCGCCTTGGCCTCATTGAGGTAGCTATAGAAGCTGTACTTTGAGATGCCAAAGAACTCGCAGGCGCGCTCGCTCGACTTGGAAATGAGGAAGGCGCCGCGACGGTCGAGGTAGCCAATGGCACGAATGCGCTCGTCTTTGGTCATGAGTGCCGCGGGCTTGCCCACAAACTGCTCGCACTCGTGCAGCAGGTCCTCGAGCAGATCGCCGATGTTCTTGGTAATAGGCTCGGGCTCGGTATAGCCCGTGCCGCCGGTGCCGGTAAAGGCGTCGAGCGAACGCTCAAAAGCCTTCATAAGCGTAATGTCAAAGTTGATGCCCAAAATGCCGACGGGTTTGCCCTCATCGTTGCGGATAAAGATCGTCGAGGACTTGAGCAGCTTGCCATCGGTGGTTTTGGTGAGGTATGGCTCGCGGTCGTGTACGTCGGTGGCGCCCTCGTGCATGGACTCAAACACGATATGACTGGGGCCGTCACCCAGTTTGCGCCCGCTGACGTGGCCGTTTTCGATCACCACGATGGAGTGGTCCACGTCCTCGGTCTCCAGATCGTGGACGACGACTTCGCAGTTGGGGCCAAATTGGAGCGCCAGGCCGTGTGCGAGGCGCTTGTAAAACTCAATCTGTGCGGGGGTCATGGGTGCCTTCCTAAAAATTAGTTTGGGCACACTTTGCCATAAACCACACTTGACCGCAAACAAATCCATCAACAAGGCAATTCATGACCGTTCGGCGGCGAAAAAGTACCGATTACGGCAACAAACAATTCGTTAGGTATGCCAATCAAAAAGTGTGATAGAACATTACTAACAAACTTTTTGTTTGGCATCCACATAAAAGTTCAGCCGTGTGAATGGGATCGGGCTGAAACGCGTATGCGGGGGCCGGCAAGAGAGGACTTAAGGAGTTCACCGTATGGCCGATAAGATCCAGTGGGCGGGCAACACGATGCCCAAGAGCGATGACAAGCACTTGGGAATCATGAGTCTCGACCACGTGAAGAAGGCCCGTGCCTTCCACCAGTCGTTCCCCCAGTACACCGTCACTCCGCTTGCCCGCCTGGACGGCCAGGCCGCGCGCCTGGGCCTGTCCAACCTGTGCGTTAAGGACGAGAGCTATCGCTTTGGCCTCAACGCCTTTAAGGTCCTGGGCGGATCGTTTGCCATGGCCAACTACATTGCCGACGAGACCGGCAAGGACGTTGCCGAGTGCACCTTCGATTACCTGACCTCCGATCAGCTTGCCAAGGACTTTGGCCAGGCCACCTTCTTTACCGCTACCGACGGCAACCATGGCCGCGGCGTGGCATGGGCTGCCAACAAGCTGGGCCAGAAGGCTGTCG
>CABVAS010000015.1 GCA_902496375.1 uncultured Collinsella sp. | reverse complement strand
ATCTATAGATCGGAAGAACGAGGCCGAGACTGGCCTTGTCGCCGGTTTTGCCGTTCCACATGCCAAAAGCGATGCTATCCACACGCCGGGCGTTGCCGTGCTTAAGCTGGTCGAGCCCGTTGAATGGCCGAGCTTCGATGGTGTGCCCGTCGATGTTGCGCTCGCGCTGTACGTGCCTGCCGGCGAGGCAGGAACCACGCACCTGCGCTTGCTCTCCAAGGCTGCCGTGATGCTGATGGACGCCGGCTTCCGTGACAAGGTGCGCGCGAGCACCGATCCCGTTGAGATTGCGGAGCTCATCAATAGCGGACTCGAAGACTAGAACGGTCATCCCGTTCAATCAATTGATCCTTCTCCAAGGAAAAGGGCCGCGACGCCGTATGGGTGTCACGGCCCTATTTGCGTTTCCCCAGATAAAACCTGCCAAAATAAACCTGTCCCTTTTTGGCAGGTTAATCGGGGACTATTTCACCGCAACTTAGGGCACGGTTAGGAAGTGTGCACCTTAAAGAGTGGAGCCCATGATTAGAGAGGTCGCGCTCATCTCGCTAAATGTCTCTCTAAAGAGAAGGTTGGTTAGAGAGATAGCATTAGGCAATCTAGCAGCGAATTCGATACATCTCTCTTAATGTCTCTCTAAAACAAGGCGCTCATCTCTCTAAAGTTAGAGAGATGAGCGCCTTGTTTTAGAGAGACGGAATGCCAAAATTCGTCCGTCAGCTACCATCTGCCAAAAATGACGGATAAAGGGCTCATCGAAGTAATGGGTTCATCGACGAGCCGCAACCGCCGCTATCGGAAGAAGTAGATGCAGCCGAATTGCCCCTCTATCGTCTCTCGAAGTTTGATGGGTGCTAGGGGAGCGACTGCCTCGCGATATTTCCCCAGATAAAACCTGCCAAAATAAACCTGTTCCTTTTTGGCAGGTCAGTTAACGCAGTGCAGGTTGAGCATATGCGAGCGAGCGGGCTCCGGGTGCGGTAAGGTGACGTGAAACAAGCGGGCGCTGACCTTTTGGTCGCGCCCGTGAAGTTGAGCGTCAGATTGCCGTGCCCGGGGCCTGCGCAGCGCCGAGCGGTTACGCCGTTTGTAAAACGGCGTAACTTAAAGATTCATGTTGCCGTGAATGTAGGGGGTGACCTCGGGGGAGATATGGTCGCAGCCCAGTTCGCGCAGCGCGGACTTGATAACGGCGGGCAGCGGGGTCTTGCCCTTGTCGTCGACGGCGGCACCGCCGAGGGTGGCAATCTTGGCGACATCTGCGGGTGCGGCCTCGATATGCATGCAGCCGCCGACCAGGCGCGCGCGTACCTGTGCCAGATCAAGATCGTGCAGGTAATCCTCGCAGGCGCGAATCAGGGAGACCTTCTCGCGCGTAAGCTCCTCGCCCGTGGGGACGCGCGTGGCAAGACATGCTCCCGCCGGCAGGTTCCAAACGGGATAACCCCATGCGCGCAGCAGCTCGCGCTCTTCGTCCTTGGTAAAGCCGACCTCCATAAGGGGTGAGCGTACGCCGAGCTCTTCTGCCGCACGTATGCCGGGGCGGTAGTCACCGCGATCGCTTGCATTGCTGCCATCGATGACGGTGGGAAAGCCGAGCGACTTGGCGTGGTTGACGATGGCGGTAAAGCCAGCGTGCTTGCAGTGGTAGCAGCGATTGGCATCGTTGCAGGCTACTTGGGGGAGCTGCAACTGATCGACCGAAAGATTGAGCACGGGGAGCTTAAAATGCGCCCCTTCATTGGCTTGTCCATCAACGGACTGCTCAAACGAAGCCTGCTCGGGCGTGCCGATGAGCGGCGTGGTGAGATGGACGAGGAGGGTATTGGTAGGCATGATGCGGGCGCACACGGCGGCCAAAAAGCTGCTGTCAACGCCGCCGGAAAACCCGATGGCCACGCGCCCGTATGCCAAAAGCAGCTGTTCGAGCGCCGATAGCTTGTCTTGAAGCTCCTCTGCGGGTGCCGTGGTGTCTAAAATCATGAAACGTTCCTTATCGTTGAGTACTCGATCGAAAACTATAATCCTAATGCGTTACTTGCCATAAGACTTCTATCTGTGTAACGAAAGTGCAATATGGTATATACGTTATATACAAGTTGCCAAATGCGGTAGAGTTGCGGCAATGCGACAGCGAGAGTCGATGGGGGACCGATATGATCAAGGCTGTTATTTTTGACATGGATGGAACGCTGGTCGATACCGAGCGTTTGGGGATTAAGGCCTGGAAGGCAGGCGCCGCTGAGCTGGGGCTCGCGATTGATGAAGCGCTGATCCATCAGTTTATCGGCCGCACGCTGCCCGATGTTATGGACATCCTTGATGAGCATTACGGCAGCCATGAAACCACCGAGGCGATCTATCGTCGCCACAAGGAGATTCGCGACGAGATGGTCAAGACCGAACTGGAACTTAAGGCCGGTGCCGCCGAGTGCCTAGACGAGCTGCTGGCTGCGGGCTATCACGTGGGTCTAGCGACGTCGTCGCGCCTCGTTACGGCCGAGCGCAACCTTAAGATGGTCGGTCTTTTTGGCAAGTTTGAAACGGTAACGTGTGGCGAGGACGTCGTGCACGGCAAGCCCGACCCCGAGATGTATCTGCTCGCCTGCGAGCGCGCGGGCTTTGCTCCCGAGGAATGTGCCGTGGTCGAGGATTCGCGCAACGGCTGCGTCTCGGGCATCACGGCCGGATGCCATGTCTTCGCCGTCCCCGATATCGTGCCGCTGCCGCAGGACGTGGTGGATGGCTGCGAGGCCGTGCTCGATACGCTGTTCGACCTGGCGGCGGCGGTCAAGGCCGTGCGCTAGACAATTGCGGCGTTGAAACGAGCAATTGCTTACGTTTGCGCTTAAACAAAAGGGGTCCGGCAATGGTCGGGCCTCTTTTGCTTGAGCGGCGACTTAGCATACTTGCGGGCGTGCTATAGATACGCGCCGAGGTTGATGGCCGTGGCGTCGGTCTGGCTGCTTGCCCGGGTGCTGGCGCGTTCCAGCAGGAACGGACGTACCAGTTCTTGGCGGTTGATATCCTCGGCGGCGACTGCGGTGACGGTACGCACTGCGGAGCCGACACGGATATGCTTGATCTTTGCCGGGGCCTTGTTCTCGATTTGCTCCATCAGCAGTTGGACACCCTTGCGGCCAATCTCGTAGCCCGGGGGCGCTACCGTAGTGAGTGGGACCGATCCGCTCCAAGCGAGCGGGTTGCCGTCGCATCCGGCCACGCGAACCTGCTCGGGGACGGAGATGCCTTTGTCGACCAATGCCGAGATAACGCCCGAGGCCAGCACGTCGGTCAGGCCGACGACAAAATCGGGACGTTCGTCCGCGGGGCGCTCGGCGATTTGGGCACCGATGCCGTAGCCGTCGGCAGCGGTATTCCATTCGCCGGCGTCGATGACTTCGATCTTGATATCGGGGTGCAGGGCGAGCGCCTTATGAATGCCAAGGACGCGCAGGGTGAGTTGCATAAATGCTGCTCGGCCGACGACGACAATATGGTGCGCGCCGCGGGCGATGGCAAGTTCGGCAATGATGCGACCCTGGGCCTCATTGTCGGCCGCTACGTAGTAGCCGGGCTCGGAGCAATGGATGTCCAGATGGACGATCGGCACGGGCATCTTGGTCATGGCGGGGTGCCAGTCGGGGGATGCCATGGGCTGAACCATGACGCCGGACATCTGGGTGCCCATAAAGTAGCGCAGGTAATGATCCTCGAGAATATCGTCGTTATCGGCGTTGGCGATGAGCAAGTCGTAGCCGTGCTTGCGGGCCTCGTTGTGGGCGCCGCTGGCGATTTGGAGCGAAAAGCCGTGATCGAGACGGGGGAGCACCAGGCCAAAAGACTTGGTGGCGCCGCCCGCGAGCTGACGAGCGCTTTGGTTGGGCAGGTAGCCAAGGCGATTGATGGTCTCGTTGATGAGCTTGAGGGTCTCGGGGCGCAGCTTTTCGGGGTGGTTGAGCGCGTTGGAAACCGTGCCCAACGAAACCCCGGCCTCGCGCGCGACGTCGCTGATTTTTACCTTTGCCATAGCGGCCCCTTTGATGCGTTTCAAGTACAAGCCAGATTGTAGCATCCCAAACCTACCAAAAAGGGACAGGTTTATTTTGGCAGGTTTATCTGGGGAAACGCCGTTGCCAGCGCGACCACCACGAAGGGGGCAGGTACCTTTGTGGTGGTTTGGACCGGCTGGACGTGTGTGCATCGAGTGGTATCTAAGTTGAGATACCACCTCTGGTATATCAGCTTGCGTTTGCGTGAGTACAATACTCGAACGTTATGCGTCTCAGCGCCCCCTGTGCGTGGACGTTTTGCAGTCAAGCGGACGAAGGGATTTATCCTATGTGCGGAATTGTCGGCTACACCGGCTCTGATATTGCAAAGAACATCCTGGTCACGGGCCTCAAGCGTATGGAGTATCGCGGCTATGACTCCTCGGGCGTCGCGCTCGAGGTGGGCGAGGGCGCCGCGGCGCACCTCGATGTCATCCGCCGCGTGGGTAAGGTCGCGGGCTTGGAGAGCGAGCTTTCCAATATCGACAGCGACGCTACCTGCGGTATCGGCCACACCCGTTGGGCCACCCACGGCAAGCCCTCCGTCGTTAACGCTCACCCCCACACCAGCTGCGACGGTCGTATCGCCATCGTCCACAACGGCATCATCGAGAACTTCGCCGAGCTGCGCGAAGAGTTGGAGGGTCGCGGCCACCACTTTAAGAGCGAGACCGATACCGAGGTCTTCGCGCATCTGATCGAAGAGGCCTATGCCGAGACGCACGACCTGATGGCCTCCGTGCGCGAGGCTTGCACCCACGTGGTCGGTGCCTATGGTCTGGCCGCCGTGTGCGCTGACGAGCCCGGCGTGATCGCCGTGGCCCGCAAGGATTCCCCGATCGTAGTCGGTGTGGGCGAAACCGGCTCCTATGTTGCTTCCGATGTCATCGCGCTCATCGACGCCACCCGCGATGTCGTGGTGCTCGAGGACGGTCAGTTTGCCAAGCTCGCGCCCGCAGGCGTCGAGTACACCGACGAGGCCGGCAACGTTATCGAGCCCAAGGTCACCCACATCGACTGGGACCTGGATATGGCAGAAAAGGGCGGTTATCCCGACTTTATGCTCAAGGAGATTCACGAGCAGCCGCGCGTCGTGCGCGACACGCTGGTTGGTCGTATGACACCGGCCGGCGAGCTCGACATCGACGAGCTGGGCCTTTCGCTCGAGGAACTCAACGACATCGACCGCGTCTACGTGATCGCTTGCGGCACCAGCTATCACGCTGGCCTCATTGCCAAGAATCTCATTGAGGGCTGGGCTCGCATCCCCACCGAGGTGGAGGCGGCCAGCGAGTTCCGCTATCGCAACCCCATCATCACGCCGACGACGCTCGTCGTGGCCGTGTCCCAGTCGGGCGAGACGGCCGACACTCTCGCCGCCATCCGCGATGCGCGCATCAAGGGTGCCAAGGTCTTCGGCATCACCAACGTGGTGGGCAGCCCCGTGGCGCGTGAGAGCGACGGCGTCATCTACACCAAGGCCAACAAGGAGATCGCGGTCGCCTCGACCAAGAGCTTCATCGGCCAGGTTGTGAGCCTGACGCTGCTGGCCCTGCTGCTGGCGCAGGTCAAGTACCGCTTGACCACCAAGCAGGCGCGCATGCTGTTCCGCGAGCTTTCCGATACGGCCGAGCAGATCCAGTGGATTTTGGATACCCAAACCGAGGCCGTTCATGAGGCCGCCCTGCTGTGCAAGGACGCGCAGTCGGCGCTGTTCGTGGGCCGTGGCATGGGTGCCGCTATTTCCTACGAGGGCGCGCTTAAGCTCAAAGAGGTCAGCTACCTGCACGCCGAGGCCTACGCCGCCGGCGAGATGAAGCACGGCCCCATTGCCTTGATCGACCCGGGCTTCCCTGTCATCGCCGTGGCCACCAAGAGTGCCACCTACGACAAGACCGTGTCGAACCTCATGGAGTGCAAGGCGCGCGGCGCCAAGGTCATCGTCGTTGCTACCGAGGGCGACGAGGAAATCAACAAGATTGCCGACTGCATCATTCGCGCGCCGGCCGTCCGCGACGTGTTCAGCCCCATCACGGCGAGCGTCCCGCTGCAGCTGCTCGCCCGCGAGGTTGCCATCCTGCGCGGCTGCGACGTCGACCAGCCCCGCAACCTGGCAAAGAGCGTTACCGTGGAGTAGTTGGTTCCGCCATTCTGGCGACCAAGGCCCGGCTCCGTTGCAGCGGAGCCGGGCCTTGTTTCATTTGCCCAGATAAAACCTGCCAAAATGAACCTGTCCCTATTTGGCAGGTTAGCGGAGCTTGCTGGTCTCGAAGTACTCGGGGAACTGGTCCAGAACCTCGGTCTGGTTGCGGAACATCATATGCAGGTGCTTGCTGACCAAAAAGCTCGCTTCGATGGGGTCGCGACCGGCGATAGCGCGGCGAATCTGCTTGTGCTCGTTCACGATGTCCTGATTGTCGAGAACCTGCGTGGCGGCGCGCAGCCAGCGGAAGCGCTCCAGGTCGGCATTGGTCTCTTCGAGCCACGACCACACGGTGCTGCGACATGCGATGCTAAAAATCATGTGATGCATGAGGTTGTCGCTCAAAAAGAAGCCGATGCGATCCTCCTCGGCCATGGCCTTTTCCTGCAGCACGATGGCGCGGTCGAGCTGCTCGATGCCGGCCGACGTGGCGCGCGCACAGCACTCCACAATCACCTGCTTTTCCAGATGCTCGCGGATGTAACAGGCACTCTCGGCAAGGGTGAGGTTGATGGGCGAGACGTAGGTACCGCTCTGGGGCACGGTGCGCACCAGGCCTTCCTGCGCCAAACGAACCAAAGCCTCGCGCACAGGGGTGCGCCCCATATCTAGGTCGTCGCAAAGTTGCTTGACGCCCAGCTTTTCGCCCGGCTTGTAGTCCAGGTAGACGATTTTGCGTCGAATGGTGTGGTAGGACTGGTCCTGTAGGCTCGTTTCCTGCTCGCCGACGTGCATCGATTCTTCCATAGCGCCTCGCAACTGTTCTATCAAACTCATATGTCAGTTGTTAATTATGCCGCGAATCAGCTCTCCGCGGTGGGCAATTCGGCTGTTGCCTGAGAACTATTGCGGCATCTTAGTCTGTGTTTGCGCAAGGCTGTGCTCAATGTTGCCGTATCATAAGCCGTCGCAAACGTGAAATAGAAAGAAGGAATCCCATATGCAACTGGCAAATATCGTTCGCGAGCGCTGGAAAGGCGTCTTGTTCTGCCTGATCATTGCCATTCCCGCGACGTTGCTCGGCAAACAAATTGAGGTGGTCGGCGGTCCGGTATTCGCCATCCTCTTTGGCATGGTCCTGGCGCTCGTCTTTCCCAAGAATCGTCGCGAACAGCTCGCCGCCGGCGTCACCTATACGTCCAAAAAAGTCTTGCAGTACGCGGTTATCCTGCTTGGCTTTGGCATGAACCTCTCCCAGATTCTGTCCAAGGGCGCCCAGTCGCTGCCGATTATCGTGGCGACAATCTCGACCTCGCTTGTCATCGCCTTTGTGCTCTGCCGCGTTATGAACGTGCCGGGCAAGATCGCGACGCTTGTGGGTGTGGGTTCGTCGATTTGCGGCGGTTCTGCCATCGCTGCGACCGCACCCGTCATCGATGCCGACGATCGCGAGATTGCCCAGGCTATTTCGGTCATCTTCCTGTTTAACGTTATCGCGGCGCTCGTGTTTCCGACGCTCGGCGGCATGCTCGGGCTGACCAACGAGGGCTTTGGCCTGTTTGCCGGTACCGCCATCAACGACACCTCGTCCGTAACGGCTGCGGCGAGCGCCTGGGACAGCATGCATCCCGGCGCCAATGTGCTCGAGAGCGCCACAGTGGTCAAGCTCACCAGGACGCTGGCCATTATTCCCATCACGCTGGTCCTCGCATGCTGGCAGATGCATCTGGCACGCAAGGCCGGCGGTGACGCCAAAAGCACGTTCTCGCTTAAACGTGCGTTTCCCATGTTTGTGCTGTTCTTTGTGCTGGCGAGCGTGATCACCACGGTGCTTCAGCTTCCCGCGTCCATCACGGCGCCCATCAAGGAGCTGTCGAAGTTCTTTATTGTGATGGCCATGGCGGCTATTGGTTTTAATACCGATATCGTCGAGCTGGTCAAAAAGGGCGGCAAGCCCATCGCGTTGGGCTTTTGCTGCTGGATTGGCATTGCGTGCATGAGTTTGGGAATGCAGCACGTGCTGGGAATCTGGTAGAGAAGTAGCTTATTCGCGTGCTGGCTGCCGGTGAGCGCAAGCCTTCGGTGGAGCGATAGGAGCTCTTGCGGGTATGGCTTGTCCGCAGGTTTATAAGTCCCGAAGAGCTCTTATCGCCCCGCCAGGATGGCGATGCGGGGCAACACCTATACTCGCAGGACGGCGCTTTCTGCCCTATAGTGTTTGGTGAGCAATATCGTTCAATTTTGAAACACTCGGTCGTGCGACCGTCGGCGGTTGCACGTCGCCGCGGACAGGGGCAAATCATGGATAGCAATGCTAAGCTGAACATCTTGACCGATGCCCTAGCTGCTGCCGGGGCCTCGGCATTGGCAATCGATGCGCGTGGGGACGTCGCGATCTCGACCATGAATGACGCGGCGCTTGAGCGGGATGTGGCGGCTTTTGTCGCTGAGCGTCTCGACCGTATAGGAGACGGCGCGCGTCTGGTTATGGGGCGTGAGGGTACGCGCCTGAGCCTGACCGTTCGCCCCACCGACAAAGAGGGCGGGAGGCTTTGGGTCGTTGTGGTCCGCGAGGTGCGCGGTGCCGCGGCGCATGCGGGCATCGAGTGGCTCAACGCCGACGAAGTTGAGGTCCGCTATGAATCGAGCGCGTACGGCATCGTTGAGGGGGCGGCCTCGGTGGCTGTACCGGTTACCGAGAGCTATGCGCGCGGCGTGCCCCTTATGCTCGAGGGCGAGCTGGGAGCGGGTCAGGTCGAGATTGCCAAGCGCCTCTATCTGGATGGCCCTTTTGTCGATCAGCCCTTTGTTTCCGTCGCGCTCGATGAACTCACCGATCGCGGTTGGCGCCATGTGCTCAAAAGCTCCGAATCGCCGCTGTTCCAAACGGGGCTGACCCTTTGCATTGAGGGCTGGAATGCGGTTGGCCCCCAGCGCCTCCGCGAGCTGGTCTCCACGATGACCGACACCGCGTTGGCGACGCGCTGCCATGTGGTGCTGACGGCGAATGACATGCCGGGCGGCGGCGAAAGTGATCAAGCCGCCTTTGTGACCGAGCGCTTCGCCTGTGCGGTGAGCGTCGCGCCGGCAATCGCCGAGCAGGGAGCCGCGTCGACGAAGGTCGCGCGCTATTTGGAATATCTCGCTGATGCATTTGGGACGGCAGCGCCCACGCTGTCTGCCGCGGCGACGAAGACGCTCGATGCTTACCGCTGGCCGCGCAACTATCTGCAGCTCCGCGAGGTCTCGGAACGACTGTATATATTGGTGGGGACGGGTACGGTGGACCGCGCTGTGGCGGAGGAAGTGTTCGCCCAAGAGGACGTGATTAAGACCGCAACCTTTGGCGCCCCGACGCTTGAAAGTGACCTGTATATCCTGCGACCGCTGGCCGATACCGAGCGAGATATCGCGCATCTGGTTGTAGACCATCTCCACGGCAACCGAACCCGTGCGGCGGAGGTGCTGGGCATAAGCCGTACAACGCTGTGGCGCTTGCTGAAGGACGATGACCGTTGAGCGAGGCGCCCGTGACCGCACGCGACGCGTGTGCTACAGTCCAAAGCGTTATTGTTTCGATTTGGTTACGGCGTGCGAGGGCATATGGCTGAGACTTCAAAACCGAGCCGCAGAAGGCGGAGTGCCGCGCCGGTCAACCGACGCACAACATCGGTGACGTGGGGCAAACACGCCTCGGGGTTTGATGGCTCGTTCAAGCGCACTAAATACGGCTATCCTTCGGCAAGCGCCCGCTTGGCAATGCAGGCAGAGTCCTCGCTGTGGGGCCGCAAACGCGTGGTGGGCTCAAAGCTCAAGCACGACGGAACGCTCGGCTACATCAGCCGCGGGGCGGCTCGCCGCAGCGGGCTCAATCCCGCCGGCTGGCATCGCTACGTGCCGATCGTGGCCGCCGTTGCAGTGATCGTCATCGCGCTCGCTGCGCTCGGATATGCCGGCGGTGGCGCCAACTTGGACGCAATGTTTAAATCGCCCGAGCTCGCGCATGCAGGCACAGAAGTTGTCGAGGGCGCACAGACCCAGACAGGCGTCGCGCCCCAGCGCGGTATCGTTGCGGCGGCCTCCACCATCGCCGATGCGCAAAAGGACGAGGACGAACAGGGCGATGGCGCCGAAACGGCCCAGACGAACGAAACGACGACAACGGCGACGTCAATATAAGTTGCGAGTGGGGTAGCTAAAATAGCCCTGTCCCAAATTAGCCACCCCGCTGACGCTCCTGGGTTACCTTACGTAGATGATGTTGTCGCGGCGGGGTTTGGGCTCGGGCAGCGTGTCCTCGGCATAGCCCAGAATGCAGTGACCGACACCGCGCAGGCTGCCGTCGGCGGGTAGACCCCAACTGGCCAGTAGCTCCAGGCCCTCGGGCGAATCGAAAACCTCGTGGGCGCGATGAATCCAGCACGAATCAACGCCCAGCGCATAGGCAGCGTTGAGCAGGTTGCCCATGGCGAGCGAGCCGTCTTCCAGATGTGTGGGCACGCTGCGGTCAACCAGCACCACCACAACGGTCTTGGCGCCATAGAAGGGGTCGCTGTTGCTGCCCATGACTTGCGCGTTGAGCTGCGAGAGACGCTCGACGGTCGCGGGGTCGGTGACGGCGACAAACGTCACCGGCTGGCGGCCCATGCCGCTCGGTGCATATTGGCCGGCTTCGATAATACGTGCAAGCTTTTCGGCCTCGACGGGACGATCGCTGTAGTTGCGGCAGCTGCGGCGGTGAATGAGTGCTTCGATAGTCTCCATGGTGTCTCCTTGCGGTGGCGTTGCAGATGCCCCGTTCATACCCGTCGGGCTCAAACGATAGACGGTCAATTGCCCGGCCAAAAGGATAGATTCCAATTGGGAAAGTAGGTTTGCATAAAAGTACCTTCAGAATGTGACAAACAAATGGGATGGTTAAACGTTTTATCCCGTCTACCCTGCGGTTTTTTACCACTTGCCTAAATGACGAACGCATAACCTCTGATAAGGGTTTTACTAAAGGAGTACCAACGTTTATCAATGCGCCGTGGTGGCGCCGGGCCAGGAGGTAACATCATGTTCCAGGCTGGAGATGTCGTCGAGACCGATTTCGAAGGATTTCTGAAGCTGCTGCGTTCCAAGACGCGCGCTTTCGTGTCGATCAACGATCACGAGTACTACATCACGCACACCGATGGCTATTGGCGTGTTCAGGATTGCGAGGCCCTCAACGACAAGGGCCACTTTACTGACTGTTCTGAGTTGGTCAACACGGTCTGCGAGGTCGTCGAGCTGCCGTGGATTGCCGGCAAGAGCCTGCATGACAGCTTCTCGGGCGCTACGGTCTATGAGGCCGTCGCCGCTTAACAGGCAATAAAACCCGATTTTCACGTGACCGCTGGCGCCGCCCCCGCGCCGGCGGTCTTTTTCTGCCGATAGGCCATAAAAATGCACGCATTTGCGGAGAGCCTGTTGACGATAGTCAAAACTCGGACTAATCTAGAGACACATAATTGGTCAAAAATCGGACAATTGAATGGTGGGATAGATGAATAGTGCGGTTACGCTGGTCGACTTCGATCGGTTGCTCAATGGACTCGACCATATCTATTCGGAGTTCTCGCGCGCCTGCGGCCTTTCGGACTGCGCCTACTGGATGCTCGTCGACACGAGTGCAGCGGGCGGAAGCGTTGCCGTGAGTCGGCTGACGAGTGAATGGTTCTACAGCAAACAGACCATCAATTCGGCGATTAAAACGCTTAGGGCGCGAGGGCTTGCGACGTTGGAGTTTGCCGAGGGCAGTCGTAAAAACAAGGTTGTACGACTGACCGAAGAAGGCGTGCGGTTTGCCAAGCGCTACGCGTTGCCGGCGCAAAAAGCCGAGCAACAGGCATTCGAGGCGCTCGAGCCGTGGGAACAGTGCGAGATCATGCGCTTGGTCGGTAAGTTCTCCCATGTTCTTAACGAAGAGTGCGAGGCATTTAAACGGCAAGTGGCCGCCGAGAACGAGACTGACGATAAGGGCGAGGGGGACGCATGCGACTCTTAATGAGGTTTATGAGGCCGTACCGCGGTCTGATTGCGGTGACGCTGTTTGCGGTGCTGATAGATAACGTCGGTACGCTGTTGGTTCCCACGATGCTGGCGAACATGGTCAACACCGGTATTACCACGGGTGATGTCGACTATATATTACGCAACGGCCTGTACATGCTTATCGCGACCGGCATGGCCAGCGGCGGCACGGTGCTGGGCTGCTATCTTTCGGCGCGCCTGGCCGCCAACGTGGCCTGCGATATCCGCAATGCCGTGTACGACAAGTCGCTCGAGCTGTCCGCCAGCGACTTTGAGCGCTTTGGCACGGGTTCGATGATCACGCGCTCGCTCAACGACATCAACGTGATTCAGCAAGCTGTCCTTCAGACGATTCAGCTGGTGCTGCCGGTGCCGTTCTTGGCCGTGGCAGGCATCATTTTTGCTTGGTTCATCGATCCCGCCATGGGTACGCTGCTGGGCGTGGTGGTTGCGATCGTGCTGGTGGCGGCGGTCTTTACCGTTGCCAACGCCGCGCCGATCTTTATGCGCCTGCAGAGCTTTATCGACCGCATGAACGTGGTGCTGCGCGAGAACATCGTGGGCGTGCGCGTCATCCGCGCATTTAACAAGGAGCGCCACGAGGAGCAGCGCCTGGACGAGGTGTTTAGCGATTACGCGGCCAATGCCATCAAGGTCAACCACCTGTTTGTGGGTCTCGACAGCTCCAGCTTCTTTTTGATGAATATCGCCGAGGTGGCGGTGCTGTGGGTGGGCGGCGACCGCGTGGGCGTCCACGCCATGCAAATCGGTAGCATCTCGGCCGTGCTGGAGTACGCGATCCTGATCCTGTTCTTTGTGATGACGGCGCAGATGGTGATTCTGACGCTCCCACGCGCCGCCGCATGCCTGAACCGTGCGCAGCAGGTGTTGGAGATTGAGCCGAGCATCGTGGACGGCAAGCGCACGCTGGACACGTGCGCGGCGGAGTCTGTTGACGGTGCCGACGCGGTGGCCGTGTTCGACCACATGTCGTTCCGTTTTGACGATGCCGACGAGGATACCCTGTGCGACCTGAGCTTTGCCTGTCGCCGTAGCCAGACCACGGCGATTGTAGGCTCGACGGGTTCGGGCAAGTCGACGGTGGCCAAGCTCTTGCTTCGCTTCCACGATGCCACGAAGGGCGCCATTCGCCTGAATGGCATCGATCTGCGCGACCTTTCGCAAGACGACATCCGCGGGCGTATCGCCTATGTGCCGCAGAAGGCATGGCTGTTCTCGGGTACGGTGGCGAGCAACCTGCGCTTTGGCAACGAAGACGCGACTGAGGCTGACATGCTCCATGCGCTGGAGGTTGCCCAGAGCACCTTTGTGCTCGACCAGCCCCAGGGGCTCGATACGCCGGTGGCCCAGGGCGGCACGAACTTCTCGGGTGGTCAGCGCCAGCGCCTGGCGATTGCCCGCGCACTCATGAAGCATGCCGATCTATATATCTTCGACGACAGTTTTTCGGCCCTGGACTTTAAGACCGATGCGGCACTGCGCCATGCGCTGCAGGACGAGACGTGCGATGCCGCGGTGCTCATCATCGCCCAGCGCATCTCGACTATTTTGCATGCCGATCAGATCGTGGTGCTCAAAGACGGCGAGATCGTGGGCCTAGGCACGCACGACGAGCTCATGGAAACCTGCGAGGTGTACCGCGCAATCGCGGAATCGCAGATGAAGGGAGGTGAGTAGCATGACCGAGGAGCTCAAGAAGCAGGGCATCGTCGATGGCGCTGCGGTTGTAGAGACAGTCGAGGAGACGGGCGTCGCGCCCGACCTGGACGAAGCCGCCAAGGCGGCGGAGCGCGAGGCTCGCCGCCAAGCGCTCTACGAGGAAAACGAACGTGCCGAGGACGAGCGCGCCCGCGCCGAGGCAGAGCGTATGCGCGACGTGGACGACGAAGACGAGGACGAGACGCCTCGGGATACCTGGGCGACGGTGCGCCGCCTGTGGAGTGAGGCTGCCGGCGACCATTGGCGCTTCTATATCGTGTTCGCGAGCATTGTGTTCTATGTCATCTTTAACACCGCCGCGCCGGCATATAGCGCCCGCGTGATCGATGAGCTGTGGGGCCACATTCAGGTGGCGTTTGCCAACGACACCACTTTCAGCATCACCTGGGAGAACTGCGGCAAGACCATTTTCGTCTACTTTATGATCTGGACTGCCGCTGCCTCGTTCTATGCGCTCCAGAGCTTTTTGATGTCGAGCGTCGCTGAGCGTCTCAATCTGCGCCTGCGCAACCGCATCGCGCAAAAGCTCAACCGTCTGCCGCTCGCCTATTTTGACGCGCATCGTCCCGGCGAGGTCGTCAGCCGCGCGACCAACGACCTGGACAAGATGTCCGAGAGCATGCAGCGCGGATTGCTGCAGCTGCTCGTGTCGATCGGCACGGTTGTTGGTGCTGTGAGCGTGATGTTCGTGTTCAGCGTGCAGCTTACGCTCGTCTTTCTGTTCTTTACGGCACTGTCGCTGCTGGTGACGAAGGTCGTCTCGCGCCGCACACACGATGTGACGGGCGAGCGCCAGGAGTGGGTGTCCAAGATTACGAGTGCGGTCGAGGAAGGCTATTCGGGCCGTCTGGTGATCCGCGCGTTTAACCGCGAACGCCAAAGTTCTGCCGAGGTGCACCAGGCCTCGGGCGAGCTGGCACGCGTGAGTGCCAAGGCCGACTTTATGATCAATGCCGTCGGCCCTGCGGTGCGCTTTATCGGCCGTTTGGCGCAGATCGTGATCGCGCTGGTGGGCTGCAGCATGCTGGTTGCCGGTCACATGACCGTCGGCGTGTTCCAGGCGTTCTTCCAGTTTATCTACGAGGCGTCCGAACCCATGACGCAGCTGTCGTTTACCTTCAACTCGCTGCAGAGCGCGTTGGCGAGTGCGGAGCGCGTGTTCGACCTGCTCGATGAGCCCGAGATGGAGGCCGATCCGCTGCCGGACGAGGCCGCCAAGCTGCCGGGTCGCGTTGAGGGTCGCGTCTCCTTTGAGCACGTGCGCTTTGGTTATTCGCCCGACAAGCCGCTTATGCACGACGTGTCGTTTACCGCCGAGCCGGGCCAGAAGATTGCCGTGGTGGGAACCACGGGCGCGGGCAAGACGACGCTCATCAACCTGCTCATGCGCTTCTACGAGATTGACGGCGGGCGTATTACGCTCGACGGCGTGGATACGAGCCGCATGGACCGCGGCGAGCTACGGCAGCAGTTTGGCATGGTGCTGCAGGACGCCTGGCTGTTCGATGGCACGATTGCCGAAAACATCGCCTACGGCTGTCCCGAGGCGACGCGTGAGGAGATCGTGGCGGCTGCGCGCGCCGCGCAGGTCGACTTCTTTGTGCGCACCATGCCGCAGGGCTATGACACGCGCGTGGCCAACGATGCCGAAAGCATCAGCCAGGGCCAGCGTCAGCTGCTGACCATCGCACGCGTGCTGCTCAATAACCCGGCGATTCTCATCCTGGACGAGGCGACCTCAAGCGTGGATACGCGTACCGAGCTTGCCATCGGTCGTGCCATGGACGCGCTCATGCGCGGGCGCACGAGCTTTGTGATCGCGCACCGCCTGTCGACGATCGTGGACGCCGACCTGATCTTGGTCATGGATCACGGCAACATTATCGAGCAGGGCACGCATAAGGAGCTGCTGGCTGCCGAGGGTGCCTACGCCGACCTCTATCTGAGCCAGTTCGCATAATGTGACAAAGGGACAGTCTCTTTGCCACATCACAAATAAGGCGCGCCGGGGATGAATTCTGAACTGCCTCCCATTTCTTGGACACGAGAAATGGGAGGCTTTTTATGCGTGTCG
>CABVAS010000014.1 GCA_902496375.1 uncultured Collinsella sp. | reverse complement strand
CTGGTCGGCTATACGGGCATGCGCTACATGGATGCCATCGGCAGTGACATCTCGGCCTTTACCGCAACCGGCGAAGATTCGCCCCAGGCGTTTGACCCAACAAAAGCAGCCCTCGATGACGAGGTTACGATCGTCGTAAACGACGCACAGGAGTCTTTTGGCACGACAGCCTGGTACATCACGGCTGGAGTCACGCTCCTTGGCGGCGTGCTGACATACTTTGTGAGCGGCCGTGCGCTCAAACCGCTACGGGCTTTTGCAGCCCAGGTTGAACGTGTGCAGCCTGACAACCTAAGCGAAATCAGACTCAGTGAAGATGTGCCCACCGAGCTACAACGATGCAGCGCCTCTTTCAACGACATGATCGCCCGTCTTGGCGAAGGGTTCTCTGCGCAGCGTCAGTTTACCGGCAACGCCGCACACGAGCTGCGCACCCCGCTCGCCCTTATGCAAGCACAGATTGAACTATTCATCTCCGAGCACTCCGGTTTGCAACCCGAAACAGCCGAGCTGCTCGGCCTGCTACAAGAACAAACTGAGCGCATGTCTCGAATGACCAAGGTATTGCTCGAGATGAGTGAGCTCCGCAGCGTCCCTTGCGGGAACGCTGTTGAACTCGGTCCCCTGTCCGAAGAGGTCCTCACCGACCTTGCGCCGCTTGCCGAGAATAAGGACGTAACCCTCGATTGCGCCGGAGACGCTTTGACAATCGGAAGTGATACGCTCCTCTATCGGCTGGTGTTTAATCTGGTCGAAAACGCCATCCGTTACAGCCGCTCCGGCTCGACTGTCAACGTCTCCATCAGCGACAGCGACAGCCGCGTGCTCCTGCGAGTCAAAGATGAGGGCCCGGGAATACCCAAGCAGTACCGAGAGAGCATCTTCCAACCGTTCTTTCGCCTGGATAAATCCCGCAGCAGGGCATACGGCGGCGCAGGACTCGGACTAGCGCTCGTTTGGGAGATTGCAGCGCTTCACGGTGGCACGGTAGAGGTCGAAGCAAGTTCCGAGAACGGGACCACCATGCTCGTAAGCCTTCCAAAACGATCCGCAGCGTTAACCGAACAGTAAAACGAAAGGGGTCCCGAGCAACAGAGGTACAATTGCTGCATTGTTGCCACCTGATGGGAGATGGAAGATGGACTGCGATGGCTACCCGCGCATTCCCATGCCGTTGATGTGCACTGCCTTTGTGCCGGGGCAGATTGACGCTGCGGTTGCAGGCATTTCCGACCCCGATTCGCGCACCATCGCCACGGCAGAAGCGCTGTACTTTCGCGGACAGGCCACCCTCGCTGCCAAGACGGCACGACCCTATCTTGACGCCACCGACCCCGCACTGCGCTATTCCGCATGCCTTATCTGCGGATATGCCAGTCTGTCGCTCAATCGTATCGCCGATGCCCGCCGTTGCCTTGCGGGCATCCTCGATACGCCAGCCGACAAGGAATCGCCCGCCATCCACGCCACGCACATCCTGTTCGCCTCGGCCGCGAGCGTCCTGCTGCACTTGCCTTCCCCGCATTCCGCCGAAGAGTTTTATCCGCTTGCGGCGCATCTGCCCGAAGGCCTGCGCCTGTTCGCCAGCTACGTGATGGCGCATGCCCTGTACCTGCGCGGCGAATATGGCCGCAGTCTTGGCATGGCGGAAAACGCCCTGATCATGAAACAGGGAAGTTATCCCATCTCGGAGCTGTTCCTGCACTTGTCGGCTTCCATGGCATGCATGAGCCTCAAGGACATCGACACCGCAAAGGCACACTTCGGAGCCGCTTGGGACGTTGCGCGTCCCGACGGCCTTATCGAACTCATCGGCGAACACCACGGCCTTTTGCAGGGGCTTATCGAAGCGTGTCTAAAAACGCGATACCCTGACGACTTCGCGCGCATCATCGAGATTACGTATCGATTCAGTTACGGTTGGCGGCGCATCCACAACCCCGATTCGGGCGAGGACGTGGCCGACGATCTAACGACCACGGAATTCACCATGGCCATGCTCGCCTGTCGTGGGTGGACCAACGCCGAAATCGCACGCCATATGGGAGTATCGCCGGGCACCGTCAAAAACCGCCTATCAGGAGTGTATGCCAAGCTTGGTATCGGAACTCGCGCCGAGCTGGTTGCCCACATGTTGCGCTAGCGGTCAGACTGCCCGACATATCGAAAGCGTCCCGGGGGCCCGACGCCTTCGCGCGCTCAAATTGGACATTTTGGCCATCGAACGGCACTACCGCCACGGGGCACCTTCTCGCAAAGACAGCAACGTCCCCCTTACGGCAGTCGCTGCAGCACTCGCCTTGGCAGGCGCCGGCCTCGTAGCCTACAGCGCCCGCCGCACGGCACTCGAAACCGACACCGCCAATGAGGCCAATTCGGATAGGCCTCGCTAGCTCCTAGTTACATATCATTGTGAAAATCATGTCTGTCATTGCGCGCACGGTGCCCCGCTGTACCCGAAACCGCGCGAGGCACTGGCCCTGCTCATCGAACATCAAAAAGGGCTGACCCCGATAACTCGGAGCCAGCCCTGAGTCGCCTGACATGGGAATCACAGCGCTACTTGAGCTTTAGCGCTTCCATCATGGGCACGGCGGCGTCCCAATCGATCTTCCAGCCAATCGACACGCGGACGGTTTCACCCGTTGCGGGAGCCGTCGCAAACAACGTATGGCCGTTGTCGGGACCGGTAAAGCGCAGCCACGTTATGCCGTTGTACTCGACCTGGTCGGTTGTCGTCTCCTTGCCTTCGTAGACCTGCTCTAGGCTTGCAACCTCTTCCTCCGGCGAACGCGGGAAGATGCTGATGTTCAGGCGTCCTCCAGTCTCGTCGTGGAAGAAGTCTGCCTTTTCGCGCTCTTCGTTGGACGAATCCAACGTGTACCCATCGGCGGCCTCGATACTGTACGATGCGCAATCGATGCCGGTCATATTGGCCGCGTCACCAGAATCGGCCACACCGCCGGCCGCCTTGAACTCCTTGGTCTCGCAGTCCGTGGTGTCAAAGTGCATGGCCTCATGATTCTTGGCGGGGGCGTTAGCGTCTACGAACTCGACAGTGATGGGCCCGTAGTACGCCGTCTTGGGTGCCCAGAAATACACGTACTCAACAGTCTCGCCCGGACCGATATCTGGCCTCTTGGAAAGATCGATGCCCTCGTGAAGCTCATCGGGAGCCTCGCTTGCAACGTAGTCGAGCACGGCCGCCTTGCCGGAAGTAAACAACGGGTCGCCTGCCTCAAGATCGCCCTGGGCAGCATGCACGTTAAAGAAGTCAAACGTCCTGTTCTTTGCATTGTTGTTGGTGATCTTGACGTGCAGGTAAAAGCCGTCCTGCAGCTTAGCGTCGCCGCGATAGAACGTACCGTGGGCTACCGACTCATAGGTTATGCCAGCCACCTCGACCGTCTGCGAATCATAGGCCTTCTTCTCTACGGGAGCACTGCCGCCGCCCGAGCTGCCAGCCGAGCCACTCGGCGCATTTCCGCCGCAACCGGCAAGGGTGCAAGCCAGCACGGCCGAAAGCGTCACGGCGGGAATTCCTAACAGCAGCTTCTTCGTCATGGGCTTCATCATCCTCACCGCTCCTTTCGGCTTACAGCTCATCCATTGCCCGAGTCCCAAGTCGACTCCGTGGCATCGGCCTCCACTATGAGCGTATGGCGAAAAGCAGCGCCGGCGAAGTGACCCGTGGCCCAACTAGCAACCGCCCAGCATCCCCTATGGACCAAAAAGACTCATATACGCACGCCCTCGGCCCATAAAATGAGACGCCTGTCCCAATGTTCGATTCAATCCAACAATCCGCATAGCGTGTTTTTGACAAACGCATCCAACCGCAAACGCAGCAGGACGCATTCGACCGCTTTCAAACTTACTCGGACAGCACCGACTCGGTTTTGTCCGAGTAAACGAATCTCCATCGAACTCCGAACGATTGTTCGATGGATTTCGTGTTGGTTGGAATCGCCTGTGGGCTGGGCTATGCTACCTTGACTATCTATATGACTTAAACGCAGCAAAGGAGCACCGAGAGAGCGAGTATGGCAAAAAACACCGCAAACTATGGTAACGACAGTATCCGCCAGCTCAAGGACGAGGAGCGCGTACGCCTGCGCCCCGCCGTCATCTTTGGCTCGGACGGACTCGATGGCTGTGCACACGCTGCCTTCGAGATCCTGTCCAACTCCGTTGACGAGGCGCGTCAGGGCTACGGCAAGCTCATCACCCTTACCGCCTTTCGCGATGGCTCCATTCAGGTAGAGGACAACGGCCGTGGCTGCCCGCTCGACTGGAACCCCTCCGAGAAGCGCTTTAACTGGGAACTCGTCTTTTGCGAGCTCTACGCCGGTGGCAAATACAATAACAACCAGGGCGGCGACTACGACTTCTCGCTCGGTACCAACGGCCTGGGCTCGTGCGCGACCCAGTACGCATCCGAGTACATGGACGTCACGGTTTGGCGCGACGGCAACAAGTACTCCCTGCACTTTAAGAAGGGCAAGGTCGTCGGTGCCAAAAAGAAGGCACTCGAGATTGAGCCCAGCAATGAGGACCGTACCGGCACCACCATCAAGTGGCGCCCCGATCTTGAGGTCTTTACCTCCATCAGCATTCCCCACGATTGGTATCGCGAGACCATGCGCCGTCAGGCGGTGGTCAACGCCAACGTGACCTTCCGCCTGCGCATTGAGGGCGACGATGGCGAGTTTTCCGAAGAGGACTTTTGCTACCCCAAGGGCATCGAGGACTACGTGCTCGAGAAGGTCGGTACCGACTACCTTACCGAGCCCTTCTTTATCGAGGCCGACCGTCGCGGTCGCGATCGCGAGGACCTGCCCGACTACAACGTAAAAATCACTGCTTGCATGTGCTTCTCGCGCACTTTCATGATGCAGGAGTACTACCACAACTCATCGTGGCTCGAGAACGGCGGATCGCCCGAGAAGGCTGCCCGCAGCGCTCTGACCAGCGCCATCGATGCCTACATCAAGCAACAGGGCAAGTACAACAAAAACGAGAGCGGCATTAAGTGGCAGGACGTCCAGGACTGTCTGGTGCTGGTGACCAACTGCTTCTCCACCCAGACGTCCTACGAGAACCAGACCAAGAAGGCCATCAATAACCGCTTTATCCAGCAGGCCATGACGGCATTCTTTAAGGAGCGCCTCTCGACCTACTTGATCGAGAACAAAGACGCCGCCAACAAGATCATGGAGCAGGTGCTCATCAACAAGCGCTCGCGCGAGAACGCCGAGAAGACGCGCCAGAGTATCAAAACAAACCTGCAGCAGAAGACCGACATGGCCAACCGCGTGCAGAAGTTCATCGACTGCCGCTCCAAGGACAAGACCCGCCGCGAGGTCTACATCGTGGAGGGTGACTCGGCGGCGGGCGCCATTCGCACGTCTCGCGACGCCGAGTTCCAGGGAGTCATGCCGGTTCGAGGCAAGATCTTGAACTGCCTCAAGGAGGACTACCCGCGCATCTTCAAGTCCGACATCATCATGGACCTCATGCGCGTGCTGGGCTGCGGCGTGGAGATCAAAGACAAGCGGATCAAGAACCTCGGTGCCTTTGACCTGGACAACCTCAACTGGAACAAGGTCATCATCTGTACGGACGCCGACGTCGATGGGTACCACATCCGCACGCTCGTGCTCACCATGCTCTACCGCCTGGTGCCCACGCTCATCGACGAAGGCTACGTCTATATCGCCGAGTCTCCGCTCTACGAGATCAACTGCAAAGAGAAGACCTACTTTGCCTACACCGAGCTCGAGAAGAACGGCATCCTCAAAGAGATCGGCGACCAAAAGTGCTCGATCAACCGCTCCAAGGGTCTTGGTGAGAACGATCCGGACATGATGTGGCTCACCACCATGAACCCCGAGACGCGCCGCCTGATCAAGGTGGAGCCCGAGGACGTCACCAAGATGGAGACCATGTTCAACCTTTTGCTGGGCAACGACGAGGCAGGCCGTAAGCGCCATATCTCTGAGCACGGCAAGGAATACCTGGACCAGCTGGACCTGCAATAGCAGCAAATCGATAACGACGGCCCATAAGAAGTTCAAGAGGATATCGTGGCAAAGAAGAAGACGAAGAACCAGCCAAAGAAAAAGCAGGTCAACGCCGAGAACGTCATCGGCCTGCACTCCGAGGTCACCGACCAGCCGATCACGCAGACGCTCGAGGTCAACTACATGCCCTACGCTATGAGCGTCAACGTCTCGCGTGCGTTCCCCGAGATCGACGGCTTTAAGCCCTCGCACCGCAAGCTGCTCTACACCATGTACAAGATGGGTCTGCTCAAGGGCGAGCGCCAGAAGAGCGCCAACATCGTGGGCCAGACCATGAAGCTCAATCCGCACGGCGACGCCGCGATCTACGAGACGATGGTGCGTCTGGCAACCGGCAACGAGGCGCTGCTCGCCCCCTTCGTGGAGTCGAAGGGCAACTTTGGCAAGTACTATTCGGGCGATCTGAGCTACGCCGCCTCGCGTTATACCGAGGCCAAGCTCTCCCCCATCAGCGCCGAGATCTTCAAGGACATCGACAAGGACCCGGTCGACTTCGTCGACAGCTACGACGGCGCCATGAAGGAGCCGCGCCTGCTGCCCACCACGTTCCCCAACATCCTTGTCTCGGCCAATAAGGGCATCGGCGTCGCCATGGCGTCCGATATCTGCGGCTTCAACCTCAACGAGGTCTGCACTGCCACCATGCATTACCTGCAGGATCCTGACTGCGACCTGCTTGAGTATATGCCCATGCCCGACTTCTCGACCGGCGGCGAGATTATCTACCGCCGCGAGGAGATGGAGAAGATCATCGAGACCGGCCTTGGCAGCTTCCAGATTCGCTCCCGCTGGCGCTGGATTCCCGAAGAGCGCATCATCGAAGTCTACGAGATCCCCTACACCACCAAGACCGATGTCATCATCGAACGCATCGTTAAGCTCTCCAAAGAGGGCAAGGTCAAGGAGATTGCTGACATCCGCGACGAGACCGACCTCTCGGGTCTGCGCATCGCCATCGACCTTAAGCGCGGCGTCGACCCCGACAAGCTCATGGCCAAGCTCTATCGCTCGACCACGCTGCAGGATTCGTTCTCGTGCAACTTCAACGTGCTGGTCGATGGTTACCCTCGCGTTATGGGCGTGCGCCAGATTCTGCACGAGTGGGTCAAGTGGCGTATTGAGTCCACGCGTCGCCGCATTAACTTTGACCTGGGCAAAAAGTCCGAGCGCCTGCACCTGCTGCACGGCCTCGAGGCGATCTTGCTCGACATCGACAAGGCCATCGCCATCATCCGCGGCACCAAGCTTGAAGCCGAGGTCGTGCCCAACCTTATGAAGGGTTTCGACATCGACGAGACCCAGGCCGAGTTTGTTGCCGAGCTTAAGCTCCGCAACATCAACGAGGAGTACATCCTCAACCGCACCAAGGACATTGCCAAGCTTGAGGGCGAGATTGCCGAGCTTGAGGAGATCCTCTCCAGCGAGGAGAACATCAAGAAGGTCATCAGCGACGAGCTGGCCGCGGTCAACAAGAAGTACGTGATGCCGCGCCGCACGGGCAGGATCGAGCCCCACGAGGTCATCGAGGTAAGCCTGGAGCCCGAGGTCGAGGAGTACCCGGTTACCATCATGCTCTCGCGCGATGGCTATCTTAAGAAGATGACGGACCGCGTGCTCAAGAAGGCGACCACGCTCAAGTACAAGGACGGCGACAAACCCTTTATCGAGTTCCCGTCCTCCAATACGCACGAGCTGCTCGTGTTTACCAACAAGAGCCAGGTGTATAAGTGCAAAGTCGCGGCGTTTGAGGATACCAAGTCGGCACAGCTGGGCTCGTACCTGCCGACCGATCTCGAGATGGAACCCGACGAGAGCGTCATCTGGGTCATCGACCCCGAGGACTACAAGGCCGACGTGCTGTTTGTCTTTGAGAACGGCCGCGTGGTGCGCGTCGCGCTTTCTGGATACGTCACCAAGACCAACCGCAAGCGCCTCAAGAACGCCATTTACGGTGGCAGCAAGCTGCTGTATGCCCAGGTACTCAAGGAAGATCGCGACATCGCGCTGGTCTCGAGCGACTATCGTTTGATGAACTTCAACACGTCGCTGCTCAAGACCAAGACGACCACCAACACGCAGGGCGTCCAGGCCTTTACCGCCAAGAAGGGCCGCTCGGTCACCACCGTCGGCACGACCGAGGAAATCCTTGGCGCCGGCGTCTCGGCCGAGAAGTTCACCGCGCAGAGCCTCCCCTCAGCCGGTGCCCTCATGAAGGAAAACGACATGCCGAGTCTGTTTGACTAAAACAGCGGCAGCCAAACCGTCATGGTTTTACAAAGCAGCGGGGCCCGAAGCGCAGCAACATCGCGCTCCGGGTCCCATGCATTACAGCAGCATCATCCCTATAGACAAAATGCTGCATAAAGTGGAACAGACATAAGCCCATCATTCATTCCAAAGGGCTTAGTCGATAGCCTGATAAGGCGCACGCCTGGATGGGTCTTTTTTAGCGAGGACAGACTTCGAGATCTTGTGTTCTCCCCCGCCTTGACTTCAATCGCAGACAAGCATCCCTGTTTCTCTACTACAAAGTCGATTTCCGCACGATTGTCTCGCGCCCAATAATGCAGCGGATAGCCCATGGCTGAAAGCTGTTGGGCAACGTAGTTTTCGGTAAGTGCGCCCATGAATGTGCCACCGATACCGGCAAGAATATCGGCGCGTTGAGCACCGGCTTTGGAGACGAGCAGCCCTGTATCAGCCTGATAGATTTTAAAAGCAGAAGGGTTAACAAAGGCCTCTAAGGGGCTTTCGATCTGCCCGACTAGGCTGCAGCGCGCCACCGTACCCGACAATACAAGCCAGTCGAGAGCATCTCCAAAGAGAGACGCATTGCCCCCCGCTCGCACTACCTTGTATTGAAATTTACGATTCTCTTTGGCAAGCTGCTGTGGAATGGAGTCGAAGCACGCACGCGTCTTTGCGCTCAAGCGTTCATCAGCATATTTATTGGTGTCGGCGGAATATCCGTCGAGAATAATCCGATGCTTTTCGGCCACATCAATGATTGACTGATCATCGATGTACGTTTGGACCGCCTCGGGCATTCCGCCAACAACAAGATACTGTCGATAGAGCCCAAGCGCCTTTTCATGAAGGCTTGGCGCAAGAGGTCCCATTGACTCGAATGATGAGCGTATCTCGTCGACCAGCTGATCGTGCCCCATCGCCCAGAGAAACTCCTCGAAATCGAGTGGAGTCATCTCAATCAAGTCGGTCTTTCCAACGGGGAACGAATACGACTGATGGTTAATGGCAACCCCAAGAAGCGACCCAGCAGCCGCAACGTAATACTCGGGAGCATCTTCGCAAAAGTATTTAAGGGAAGTGAGCGCTTCCTCGCATGCCTTGATCTCGTCAATGAACAGTAAGGTTTTGCCAGGCACGATACGCTGCCCCGTGCGAGCCTCGATCGCGTGTACGATCGAATGAGGGTCAAGACCGCCCGAAAAATCCGCTCGCGCCGACCGGTCGTTCTCAAGATTAACGTAGACAACCGATTCGAAAAGATCCTGGGCGTACGTTCTGAGCAGATAGGTCTTGCCACACTGGCGCACGCCTTTGACCAGCAAAGGTTTTCTATCAGCCTTGTCTCGCCATTCCCTAAGGAGCTCGTCTGCCTTGCGACGCATACGCAACCTTCCCTCATGAATTTCTGTTCAACAATATTTTAACGCAGATTAATTTGTTTTCAGTTATTTTTCTGCGTTTAAAAATTGTTCTATACGGTACTTGAGGGAATACACCCCTATTCATATACTCGCGATACAACCGATTGCCATGTGTTCTTCTTGTCCTTAGGCCAGCTTGCGAGCGAGCTCTCGCACCTCTTTCAACTTGGGCGACGATGCCATGCTGTCGCGCTCGGTCATACCGCTGATGGCGACAATGCCCTGGTCCTCCCACTTGCAGTACGCACAGGTCGACTTGTACATAGCGATCGCCGCATCATAGACGCCCTCACTGTGACTATCGAGTAAAAGGGCCGTCTTGGTGAACGGGAAACCCGTGGCACCGAAAGCGTACAGGCGGTCGATGGCGGCCTTCTCCTGCGCGGTGATATCAAACCAGTAGATGGGCGAAGCGAAGACTCCCTCCTTCATGCCGCAGGCGCTCGGCACGCATTTTGTTGTAAGCAAAACAGATGGAGCTATTCAGTCGTCTGTAGACCGCATCTCTCGTTCGTGCTCTCCAAAGAAGGTGCAAGTAGAAGCATCACGGGCATTGATCGGCGCCGATATGGATCACGACATGAAACCGCATGGGTTGGCCAGAGGTTGCTAGATTCAGTAGCTCGCAGCAATAGAGCGAATGACGACTTCGGCGATATAATCTGTGCCATCTTGATTGTTCCTGCGCGGAAGGTACAGCTCATGTCCAAGCTCAACATCGACCAGCGGTCGATTCGCGATCTTCTCACCGATAAACGATCAGACTTCCTCATCCCCGACTACCAGAGGCCCTACGCCTGGGGCGAGGATGAATGTGCAACGCTGTGGGATGACCTGTTCTCGTTCGCTTTTCCAGGCGATGACTACGAGCGTTTCGACAGCGAGAACGACGAATACTTCCTCGGACCCATCGTCACCTTTAAGAACCTCTCTGGCCAACTTGAGATCATTGACGGCCAGCAGCGCCTCACCACCATCATGCTGCTGCTCCGCGCGTTCTACGACAAGTTCACCAACATGAAGGATAAGCAGTCTGTGAAGATGCGCGAGGCAATCGCCCGTTGTGTATGGAAAACCGACGAGTTCGACGAGCCCGACATGGAGCGCCTCAAGATTGACTCCGAGGTTGCATCGGACAACGACAAGAATGAATTCCTCGAGATTTTACGAGAGGGCAATGTAGGCGATGGCTGGAAGAGCGCCTATGCCCGCAACTTCGCTTTCTTCCAGAGGAAAATTGAGCAACTGGTGAGCGAGTGGCCCACCTACACCGTCTACATGGCCACACGCGTCATCAACAATGTGATACTGTTGCCCATTGAAGCGGAGTCGCAGGACACCGCGCTACGCATCTTCTCGACTCTAAACGACCGAGGGCTGCCTCTCTCGGATGCCGACATCTTCAAGAGCCAGTTCTACAAGCATTATTCCGACACGGGGCGCAAGGACGAGTTCATCCGTCGCTGGAAGGCGCTCGAGGAGGGAGCGAACGCTATCTTCCGGCCCATGCGCGGCACACCAACCGATGAGCTATTTACGCGCTACATGTACTACCGCCGCGCGAAGAAAGGCATCCGCGACACGACCACCGCATCGTTGCGCGACTTCTTCGGTGCCGATGGCTACGCCATGCTCAAGGAGGACGCTACGCTCGACGATCTCGAGGCGCTGCTCGGCTTCTGGAAACGCGTCGACGCGCAGGAAGGGTTCAGCGAGCGCGTGCTCCGCAGGCTCTTCGTGCTGAACTACGCCCCCAACGGCATGTGGACCTATCTGCTAAGCGTCTGGTTCCTCGCCAACCGCGACAGCAAAGGTGTCCTCGATGACGAGGCACTCTACGGCTTTCTAAACAAGATCACGGCATTCGTTCTCGCCTACGCCATTGAGCGTCCCGGCGTGAATGCGCTGCGTTCGCCAGTGTATCCCGAGATGATCAACATCGTGGAGCACCGCCCGGTGGAGTTTCCTAACCACCACTTCAATCGCGCAAATATTGCTGAGCGATTCCGAACCTACGTGTTCACTAACGGCAGGCCTGTAACGAAGTCCATGCTCACTTGGTGGGCGTACGCAGACCCAGATCAACCACTCATGGACCTAGACACTACGCTCGAAATTGAGCACATCTATGCCAAGAAGCGCAACGAGGTAGACCCGCTCGTCGACCAATCCAACATGGAGGCGCTGGGTAACAAGGCGCTGCTCGAGAAGCGTGTAAACATCCGCGCGGCCGACTACAGATTCTGCGATAAACGCAAGTACTATGAGGGATACACCGACGGCAATGGCAAGCGCAAAGCCGGAACAAAGATCGCGGAACTCAAGCGCCTGACACAAGTCATGGGAGACTTCACCGAAATAGACATCGCGACTCGCACGGCACGGATCATCGATGCCTTCGTGGACTACCTGGGCGACAACGGACTTTTGAGCTAAGGAGCGGACATGTTCGAAAGACTAACCAGGTACGCTGGCAAGCTGGCGGACAGAAACATGAATGCCGAGCTTGGGGGCGGGACGCTCGGACTCGAGGATTTTGTCGACGATTTCTATGAACTGGACGGGTTCGCGGACACCAGCTACTTCGAGACGCTTGAACGCCATGGCATCGACACCTCGGAAGGCATAGACAGCTGCGACATCGACCATGGGGACATTGACCTGATACGTGCATGCATCACGTGGTGCGTTCGTGGCGACCGCTTCTGCGACGGACTCCTTGCAGCGCAAGCCAGGAGTGGGTTTCTGGACCGCTGCCTCTCCCGGCTGAAGGAGCTCGACGAGGGCTGAGCGGCTGCCGCGAAGACATTTCGCCCGTGACAGTTACCAACGATAAGCAATAAATCAAGGAGCGTTCCTCAGATAAAGGCCAGCTACAGCTGATAGCAAAACTTGCAAAAAATAGCAAAAGTTGCAAAAGAAACTGTCAGCAACTATGCATGGCAATCAGTAATCCTCTTGGTAAGGGAAGTAGGCTTTCCACCAACACCGATTGCCATGCGCTCCTCTTGTCCTTAGGCGAGCTTGCGAGCGAGCTCTCGCACCTCTTCCAACTTGGGCGACGATGCCATGCTGTCGCGCTCGGTCATACCGCTGATGGTGACAATGCCCTGGTCCTCCCACTTGCAGTACGCGCAGGTTGACTTGTACATAGCGATCGCCGCATCATAGACGCCCTCGCTGTGGCTATCGAGCAAAAGGGCCGTCTTGGCGAACGGGAAGCCCGTAGCACCGAAGGCGTACAGGCGGTCGATGGCGGCCTTCTCCTGCGCGGTGATATCGAACCAGTAGATGGGCGAGGCGAAGACAACCATGTCGGCGCCTTTCAGCGACTCGATCACGTCGGCCATGTCATCTTTCTGCACACAGGTGCCCTCGTGGGTAAAGCAGTACTGGCATCCCAGACAACCAGCGATCTTTTTGCCGGCAACGCGGATGACCTCGACCGTATGGCCGGCCTCGCGCGCGGTCTCGGCAAACGCCTCGACCATGGTGTCGGTATTGGCGCCCTTGCGCGGGCTACCGCTCAATACAACGATATTCATAGGATTCCCTCTCCCTCATGCTGCAGGCGCGCAGCATGTTTTCTTGTAACCAAAACGAATGGAGCTATTCAGTCGTCTGTAGACCGCATCTCTCGTCAGTGTTCTCTAGACATAATCTCACCGCCTGATAACTCCTCGACTGTCTTGACTCTCTCTCCGAAAATTGAACAGCAAATCGTTGCTCGCAAAGTATCGACTGTGAGAAAATTAGCTTGAGCTTTCTCCCTGCTCGCATAAGCGTTCGCGTGAAAGAGCCTAGCCGCATCGGCCAGGCGCAATATAGATCCGCGGAAACCGGCCTACGAACAAGGAGCGTCTTATGTATGGACAGCATGTTGCACCGCAGACCCATAACAAACGGACTGGCCTGTCTATCCGCAACGTCGAGCGTCATGCAGGCGCCAGAGTCGCCGCCTTCGGAGTAAGCATTCTTGTGGCAGGACTGCTTTTGCTACCCTGCGCAGCACTGGCGACCGAAATGCCCGAAACCGATGTCGCAGCACCCATTACCTGCGACGAAGCCAACGCGGAAGGCAGCCTCACAGCTACCACCGTTGTCGACCATAACTATGACCTGGAGCTCCCTCCTGCCTTCATGTTGGTCCAGAATGAGGCGTTTGTATACGATTTCCCCGACAAACCCGAGGACTTCATCTACGGGCTTAACGACACCGTCCATCTCTTCAAGATCGACACCGATACCGAAGGCCTTATAAAAACCGAGAACCCTAAAGAGGCCAGCGTCTCTATTGCCCTGACCATGATCGACAATCACGTTAGAGCAACCGCAGCCTTTACAGGCGGCTACGCCGACGACCAAATCCCTTACAGACTGAACCTTGTCAGCTCAACCCACCTTGGCACACACGTTGACCGCGACTTCGACAGCGGGCAGGGGATTATGCACGAGACGCGGCACGATTACTACATCCGCTACGTCTTCGACAGCGACGTGCACCTGATTGCAACCGACGTGACCGATCCCGAGCCGAGCCCTGACGTTAAGCCGAACCCAGAGGTAAAACCCGAACCGGAAACCAAGCCCGAGCCCACACCGCAGCCCAAGGCAGAAAAGCCCGCGGCAAATCCCGTTTCCACCAAGGCAGTAGCGACGGTTAAACCAGCCGGGACCACCCTACCCGCGACGGGCGACAACGGTGCGATGGCAGCCGCCCTGACTGTTGCCGGTGGTGTAGTTGCGGCAGTTGGCATTTCTGCAACAAGGCGTCGCAACCGCTAGCCAGCATTTCGTACCCCGCAGATAAAGCTCTATCCCCGCTCCGATGAGCTTTACTCACCGAGAAGTTTCTTCCCCACGGAAATGAGTTTCTTCCCAACGGCCGCCTTCACGCCAATCATTACAACCACGTGAGCAGTGCGGGGTTCGAAATCCGCAGCGAGGATGTCCCCCGATGCCCGCACTGCGGTTGGCAGCTTGTGCCGTGGGTGCGCGACGACACGTTTTTGCAGGGCACGGCATGACGCGAGAGTCTCGAACGATATGAGCACTTCGTGCGCGAGCGCGGTAGTAGCCGCGTGCTGTTGCTGGAGCTCGGCGTGGGCGAGATGACCCCCGGCATCATCACGCTCCCATTCTGAAGCATGACCGCAAAGCTGCCGGATGCGCACCTGCTGAGCGTAAACATCTCGGGCGGCTCGGCACCACTGCAGCTCGGAAACAAGGCAGAGGCGATCCAGGCCGACTTGGGAGCCCTACTATCGGCGGCGCGGACATGAACCATGTGCTGGATATGCTGAGGTTCAAATGCTGATACTGCAAACAGGCGATTCAGAATGGCAGTGAGAATAGGGTAAAGGCGCTGATTCACGACGATTTGCCGGAAGAGATCAAAGGTGCCTACGAGAACGCACACGTTCGATAACGCCGTCAAAGGGATCTGGCCACCACTCAAATAAGATCACCGCCATCTTGCATAAACGATGCCATGTTAAGGTGCCTGACGCCATCCCTCTCCTGCAATAGAGGATCAAGCGTGAACAAGTAGCGCGGATACCCATCCCTGATGTGGCCGAACGGCCTGTACTCGCGCTCCTCGACGCCTCTGTCGGCAATCGACATAGAGACCTGGATATAGGCGTAAGCATTGCGCCTACGAGCGATGAAGTCACACTCGAGCTTCCCAATACGGCCCACAGAAAGCTCGTACCCGCGCGATGCAAGATAGAGGTAGAGCACGTTCTCCAACGCCGGTCCGTAGTTAATCCTCGCATCCGTGTTCATGGCGAAATAGAAGCCGGGATCAGCCAGGTAGTACTTCTCTTCGCGGATAAGCGATCGCCGAGACTTGAGATCGAACCTCGAGCAGCGATAAAGGATCTTCGCGTCAACAAGAATCTGGATATACCGATTGAGCGTTTCGCGCTTGATGGGAATCTTCTCGACATCATTGAAGTACGCAAGGAGGTTCTTCAGGTTCGTCGGCGCACCAAAGTTGTTGATGAGATACGTCTGGACGGCATCGAAAACCGAGACATTCTTAATTTTGTTCGAATGTTTTACGTCCTTTTCAAAGATCTCATGAATAACACTCTTGATATAGGTGCGCTTTTCATCCTCGCCCTCATACTCAAGCGCTTTGGGAAAGCCTCCAAGAGTCAGGTACTCGGTAAACTCTCCCACGAGAAGGTCATTGACAGGCTTGCCGAGAAAACGCTTCATATCGATATATTCCGCAAAATCGAGTGGAAACACCTCGAACTCGATATAGCGACCCGTCAGCTTTGTAACAAGCTGCCCAGAAAGCAGATATGAATTCGAACCGGTAATGAAGATGGACCAACCGCCATCTGTCCGGTAGCCGTTGATGAGCAGCTCGAATTCCTTGACGTTCTGAATCTCATCGATGAAGAGGTACTTCGTCCCCTCAGTGTCTGCTGGGGTCGACATGTCAATCAGATTTTCGAGCTCATCGGTCGTCTTGACCTTCCTGTTCTCCCGTGAGTCAAGGTCGATATAGATGATGTGGTCGCTCGCTACACCGGATTCCACAAGTTCGTCTGCGATTGATTGCATGAGGCAGGATTTACCGCACCTGCGAACACCGGTGATCACCTTGATCATCCCGTCATCGTGGTAGAAACCACGCATTCGCTTTAGATACTTTTCACGTCGGTATATACGCAAGATGCACCCCTCCCCCTTTTTTCCAGCGTCCATTTTATCAGTTATGGGGGTACTTTTTTACATTTTATAAAAAAGCATACCGATAACTCATTCTCACTTAGTTTCGGAAGTCGAGCAGGCGGTCGCGGCAGTACCCGTACTGCGCCCGGCGTGCCTCGATCTCGGCAGGGATACCGTCGGCGAGCGATTTCGTTAGGGAGTCGAAGCGGTCGAGGACATCGACGACCTTCCGCCGGGTGGCGATGGATGGGGCGGGAATCTCGACTCTCGCTAAGTCCACAGGCGCGACTTCGATTGCCTTTTTCGATTTAGCGTATTGCTCTTCAGATCATCGTGGTGTGCTCGTAGCCACGCTCCACGAGGAGCCGCTCGGCAACGTCGAGAATCTTCTCGACCGTCTCCTCCGGGTACTTATTGCGTGCCACGGGCACCTCCATCCTTGTTATCGCGTAAACATACCATGAGTGGCGTACGGGTCGAGAAGGGCTGGCGCCAAAAGAGCCCAACGGCCGTTACGGCTTCGTTAGAAACGCGTCCCA
>CABVAS010000013.1 GCA_902496375.1 uncultured Collinsella sp. | reverse complement strand
CCTCTGTGAGAATTGTAATTTTGTGTTTGGTCTGGCGCTGTTTTTCCATTTCTTCGTCCTCGTCGTCGTAACTCCGAGAGGAGGGGTCAGTAGTGCTTGCCCCTAAGCGTATTCTTCACCGCAAGGTGCAGCGTGGCTCCATGAAGGGCCAGGCCAAGGGTAATACCGAGCTGCATTTCGGCGAGTTTGGTATCCAGGCTCTCGAGGCCCATTGGATCACCAACCGTCAGATCGAGGCCGCTCGTATTGCCATGACCCGCTACATGAAGCGTGGCGGTCGTGTCTACATCACGATCTTCCCCGATAAGCCCATCACCAAGAAGCCTGCCGAGACTCGCATGGGTTCTGGTAAGGGTAACCCCGAGGAGTGGGTGGCCGTCGTCAAGCCCGGCCGCATCATGTTCGAGGTCAAGGGCGTGCCCGAGGAGGTCGCTCGCGAGGCTCTGCGTCTTGCACAGCACAAGCTTCCCATCAAGACCAAGATTGTTGCTGCCAAGAACGCTGAGCAGCGCATCCAGAAGGAGATGGCTGAGGAGGCCGCTCTCGAGGCCAAGTGGGCTGCTGAGGACGCCGCCGCCGCCAAGGAGGAGAACTAATGAAGCCCGCAGAGATTCGTGAGCTCTCGGACGCTCAGCTCGTTGAGAAGCTGAAGGAAATGCGCGCCGAGCTCTTTAACCTTCGTTTCCAGATGGCCACCAGCCAGCTGGACAACACCGCTCGCGTCAACACCGTGAAGAAGGACATCGCTCGCGTCCTCACGGAGCAGCGCGCCCGCGAGATCGCAGCGGAGAAGTCCGCTGTCGCCGAGTAGGACCTAAGGAGAGAACATGACTGATTCGCGTAACTCGCGTAAGGTCCGTACGGGTGTCGTTACCTCCGTCTCCGGTGCCAAGACCATCGTTGTCACCATCACCGAGCGCAAGCGTCACCCCAAGTACGGCAAGATGATGACCAGCTCCAAGAAGCTGCACGCTCACGACGAGGAGTGCACGGCTGGCGTGGGCGATACCGTCCGCGTTATGGAGACCCGTCCTATGTCCAAGATGAAGCGCTGGCGCCTCATCGAGGTCGTCGAGCGCGCTAAATAAGCAGTCGCTCTTACGACTTGTACGTTTCCGAAGATGTGCGTATGCCTGGCTTGCATACCACGGGCCGTATAAAGGCTGCGCACCTCTCTTCGGTTCTTAGTTCGGAGGAACATCTACCATGATTCAGATGCAAACCATGCTGAACGTCGCCGACAACTCCGGCGCTCGCAAGATTCGCTGCATCAAGGTGCTTGGCGGTTCCAAGCGTCGTTATGCAGGCATCGGCGATGTGTTCATCGGTGCTGTCCAGGAGGCTACCCCTGGCGCCAACGTCAAGAAGAAGGACGTTGTCCGTTGCGTCGTCGTTCGCACCGTTAAGGAGATCCGCCGCAAGGATGGCTCCTACATTCGCTTTGATGAGAACGCCTGCGTTGTCATCAACAACGATGGTTCGCCCGTCGGCACCCGTATCTTCGGGCCCGTCGCTCGCGAGCTTCGTGACAAGAAGTACATGAAGATCGTCTCGCTCGCTCCCGAGACCCTGTAGTTAGGGGAGATATATGTATATCAAGAAGGGCGATAAGGTCCAGGTTCTCTCTGGTAAGGATCGCGGCAAGCAGGGCGTTGTCCTGCGTGCTCTCCCCGCCGAGAACAAGGTCGTTGTCGAGGGCGTTTCGGTCGTCAAGAAGGCCGTCAAGCCCAACGCTGCCAACCAGCAGGGCGGCATCGTTTCGCAGGAGGCTCCCATCGATGCCTCCAACGTCAATCTCGTTTGCCCCGAGTGCGGTAAGGTTACCCGCGTCGGTCACGAGAAGGACGGCAAGAACAAGCTGCGCGTCTGCAAGAAGTGCGGCCACAAGTTCTAAGCTGCCCGCAACATCAAGTTGCTAGCAAAGGCCCGGATGCCCCACGGCACCCGGGCCTTTTTCTATTCCTACTCATTGGGGACAGACTTAAATGAGTAGTCGTTGGGGACGTTCTTAAACGACCAGTCGATGGGGACTGTCTTTAGATTTGTTTATCTGGTCATCTGGGATAGGCTTCAACGAAAGCGGCACATAGGGACTGTCTCTAGGTGCCGGCACATAGGGACGTTCCCTTTTTGCCGGCAGTTTGGGACGATCCTTTGATGTCTGATGCCCCCAGAGGGGTGAAGTAATACAGCTGGGTCTGTCTTTTAGGGCTTTGGTGTTCCGTCCCTTTATGTTTCACAAGGATCGTCGCATGCGCATTTACGCGCATAGCCTTGCGCGATAATGCGCATAGCCGCGCAAATATCTGCCAACTATGGCTAAATAATGACCGATAAGCAAATAAATACGCAAACACGAGCAGATACGCGCGCAATTGTGCGATTATAGGGTTGTTAGAAATGAAGGACTTCCGATGACTCAGGAGGCACATCATGGCAGATTCCAAACAGGCTCCGCTCGACGCCGAGGCAGCCGCAAAGGCGGCGTTTGCCTCGGTCCAGAATCAGCCGTTCCCAAACGACATCTTTACGGCTCCCGAGCTTCGCTGGGCAGTGATCGGGTGCGGTGTTATCGCCAACCAAATGGCCCAGTCCCTCGCGCTGGCCGGCCGCAAGCTCGCGGGTGTCGTCAACCGTACGCTTTCCAAAGCCCAGGCTTTTGCCGAGCGGTATGGCGTCGAGAAGGTGTACGAGACGGTCGAGGACCTCTACGCCGATCCGAACATTGACGCAGTCTATATCACCACGCCGCACAACACGCATATCACCTACCTGCGCGCCGCTCTGTCAGCTGGCAAGCACGTGCTTTGCGAGAAGGCCATTACCCTCAACTCTGCCGAGCTCGACGAGGCGCGTGCCATTGCCGACGAGCACAACGTGGTCCTCATGGACGCCACTACGGTGCTCCACATGCCCTTGTATCAGGAGCTGCACCGCCGCATGGATGCCGGCGAGTTTGGCCACATGAACCTTGCTCAGCTCAACTTTGGTAGCTATAAGGAGTACGGCGATCTGACCAATCGCTTCTACAACCGCAACCTTGCTGGCGGTGCCATGCTCGATATTGGCGTGTATGCCCTGTCCGTCATGCGTCTCTTCATGGCAAGCCAGCCCGCTGAGGTTGTCTCGCTGGGCAACACCTGCGAGACCGGTGTTGACGTCGCGGGTGGCATCGTCTGCCGTAATGCCGAACAGCAGCTGGGCGTGGTGAGCCTTACGCTCCACTCCAAGCAGCCCAAGCGTTCGGTCATTAGCTTCGACAAGTGCTATATCGAGGTCAACGATTATCCGCGTGCCGATCACGCGACCATCGTGTGGACTGCAGACGGTCACCGTGAGGAGGTCCACGCTGGCACCGAGGCATACGCTCTTTGCTACGAGATGGCCGACCTGGAGAGGGCCGTTGCCGGCGATGATTCGAAGCGTGATCTTCTGGGCTATGCTTCTGATGTTATGGAGCTTATGACCAAGCTCCGCGCCGACTGGGGAGTTGTGTACCCCGAGGAGGAGTAAGCGATGCTTGCGGAAGATAGGCTCAACGCGATCGTGTCGATGGTGCAGCGAGCCGGCTCGGTTACCGTGCCGGAGCTTGCTGAGGCCCTGGGCGTGACGGCGTCTACCATTCGGCGCGACCTGCAGACGCTCGACCGAGCGCACCGCATCGCCAAGGTCCACGGTGGGGCGACGAGTCTTGAGCGCGCGCACGTGACGCGCGACCTAACGCTTAATGAGCGCAGCGACCTCCATAACGATGACAAGGAGCGCATTTGTGCTCGTGCCGCGGCCCTGGTGGAGCCCGATAGCTTTGTGTATATCGATTCGGGCTCAACGACCCTCAAGCTCATCGAGCATCTTCCGCGTCTCGACGGCGTCATCTATGTGACCGATTCCGTGCTCCATGCTCAGCACCTTGCTTTGCGCGGCATGCGTACCGTGGTGCTGGGCGGCGAGCTCAAACCCGAGACCGAGGCGCTCGTTGGCCCCGATGCCTTGGCAACCCTGGACCGCTATAACTTCAACTGCGGCTTTTGGGGATCCAACGGCATCGCCGCCGAGCAAGGTCACACCACACCGGATATCGAGGAAGCACAGGTCAAGCGTATCTCGATGCGCCATACCGCCAAACGCTTCGTAATCTCGGACGCCAGTAAATTTGGCATGGTGGCGCCCGTCAAGTTCGCGGACTTCCGCGACGCAACGATTATTACCGCAGGCGAGGTCCCCGCCAAGTACCGGGCAATGGACAACGTCATCACGGTCTAGCAGCAGGGGACGGGCTAAGGCCAAAACCACCACAAAGGGGCCTGTCCCCATTGTGGTGGTTAGCAACGGAAACCGAGTAGTTTTCTCAATAGAAAAGCGGCAACGTCCATCACGGGCGTTGCCGCTTTCGTTGTCTACCGGTTTGTCTACGTCTGTAACAACTGGACCGTTAAAAGTGGGTTAGATGTTACAGATTGAGATACTTCCGAACCGCGCCGTCCCTTTGTCTCAATCTGTAACATTTGGGACCGATTTTGCCGAGTTATTGTTACAGATTGAGATTTTCCCTTGAGGGGGATTCGAATGTCTCGATCTGTAACAGATAGATCGGAAAATGGGTTCTAACAGTTACAGATTGAGACGTTTTGGGACCGTGGCTGAGCCATTGCGGCAAACCCGCCACAAAGGTGCCTGTCCCTTATTGGCAGGTTTTAGGGCTCCCAGGGGCAGGGGGCTTCGATGTGGATGTGCTCGCCGGTTACGGGATGCGTGAAGGACACGCTGTGGGCGTGGAGCATCAGGCCGCAGGGGCGCGGCGTTCCGTACAGGTCGTCGCCAACCAGGGGATGACGCTCGCTCGCCAGGTGCACGCGAATCTGATGCTTGCGGCCGGTGAGCAGCTCGACATCAATATACGAGCGTGTGGGCAGGCCACGGCGGCTCTTAAGACGTTTGAGCACCTTCACGCGCGTCTGCGACGGCTTGCCGCTGGCGCCGACGCGCATCTTGCGACTGTCGTGGCGGTCGCGCGCGATGGGCTTGTCGATGAGCTTCTCGTTCCAGTCGATCTTGCCCTCGGCCAGCGCCAGATAGTGCTTTTCGAAGGCGTGGTCGATCACCATCTGGTCAAAGGCGGGCTGCGTCTGTTTGTCGAGCGAAAACAGCACCACGCCGGTGGTGTTGCGGTCCAGACGGTTGAGCGGCTGCATGTCAGTCGCGGCAAAGCCGTCGCCCATGGCCAACAGCAGATCGCTGGCGTAGTCGGTAAGCGTGCGCTCGCCGGTGCCGTCGCCGTGGACGATCATGCCGGCGGGCTTGTCGATGGCCATGAGCCAGGCGTCGCAGTAGAGGACTTGAGGTTCTTCGTTCACGTGTAAGCCTTTCGGTTAGCTGATTCCCACAAACATGCAGCCCGAGGTCGCCCCGCGTAGGCGGGCGGCGGGCTTGCGGCCGGCATGCGCTGCTTCGACGGCACGACGGACGCGGGCGACGGCACGGCCCACCTCATCCGTCTCGAGCAGCGTTCCGTCCACCATGAGACGACGCACGCCGGCATCGAGCAGCTGAGGAACCTGCGGCGTGAGGTCGATGGGGTAAGCATCGTACAGGCGAGAACGGCCGTGGATGTCGGTGCGGACGGGCATGACCTTGCCGTCGATATTCTTGAGCGAGAGCTTGCGGGCACGCAGGCGGCAGTTGGCGCAATCGTGGATGCAGCCGTTGGCAACCCGCAGAATGCAATGCTCGCTTGTCATGACGCGCGGGCGGCCAAAGACGGTGATGCCCAGAGTCGCGGGCGCGGCGGCGCCGAGCGAGACAATCTCGTCGAGCGTGATCTCGGGCGAGAGCCAAAACGCACCGGCTCCGCGCTCGGCAAGCGCCTCCATGCAGGGCGTGTTGTGAACCGGCAGGCAAGAGCGAATCTCGGCCGTGGCGTCGGCATGCGCGGCCAGGGCAAGCTCAGAGATGTTGCCAATAGCGACCGTGGCGCCGGCAACAACCCACGGGTCGACGCGTACGTGGTCAACGGCGCGGCAGACCTCGTCGAGTACGGGTACGATGCCCTGCTCAAATACATCGGCGGGGGAGAGCTCCGCCGCATCGAGCGCGTCGGTGGTCATGTAGATGCGCGTTGCACCCTCCGCGCGAGCGGCCTCGGCGGCTTCGAGCGAGGTGACGGTGGCGCAGATCTGCGGCTCATCGCAGTAGTGCTCGGGCGTGGGGCGGGAATCACTGGTTACAATCGCCGGCAGCTCGAGCGTTTTCGCGCGCTCCTCGTACGGTGCCAGAATGGCCTCTTCCAGCGCCTTACAAGCGGTGGCGCGCACCTTGTGCACGGCGGAAAAGCCCATACCGCAGCCGGCGTCGAGCGAAACGTCAAAGCTTGCGGCCTCAAAGGGCGAGGAGCCCATGCGGCCCACATGCTCAACCAGATCGGATGCCTCGACGGCGCGGGTCTTGGCGGCCTCGACGGTGAAGCCCGTGGCGGTGGCGGTGAGCGCGGGGTTGTCACGGCAGGTGAGTGTGACAGTAAACGGCTCGCCCAGGCGCGCCACGACGGACACGTCAACAGCTCGGCGGCGCAGCACATCGCGCTTGAGCGCGGCGCCGGCGGCGTCGATGGCGCGCTGACTGCGAATCACGCGGACGCGGCAGCCCTCGGGCATGCTGCGGGGCACGCGGCACTCAATGATGTCACCGGCGGCGGCATCATCGGCGGCAATGGTGGTCAGGAACTGGTCAAACTCGTTATCGTGGCGAAGCTCCAGCAGGTCGCCCTTGCCCACGGGCTCAAACAACTCAATGCGGGCGATGGCGGCGCGCCGACGGCGGTCGTCGGGCTTGAGGCCGCGCACATCGCGGTTGGCCAGACGGCTGCCCAGTACCGTGCCCACGATCTGGCCGCGGTTGTTGGAACGCTCATAGCTCATCATCTCGTCGCCCGAGGTGCCGTCCTGATAGGCGTGCGTAAAGTCGCGGTTGAAGCAGCGCTTGAGCTGGCGCTGGCGGGCGGCTACCTCGTCCTTATCTACGGCGACCCCGGCCAGCATGTCATCAATCTGATGACGATACACATCGACGATGGAATACACGTAATCGGGGGCCTTCATGCGGCCCTCGAGCTTGAGCGATGCGGCGCCGGCGTCATACAGACGACGAACGAGCTGCGAGGTATTGGTATCGCGCGGGCATAGCGCGCGCTCGCGACCGGCAGGGGAGAGCGAGCGGCCGTTCTCGTCGATCAGCTCGTAAGGCAGGCGGCAGGGCTGGGCGCACATGCCGCGGTTGGCCGATCGTCCCGCCATGGCAAAGCTCGAAAGCAGGCACAGGCCCGAGTAGCAAAAGCAGATGGCACCGTGGCTAAAGACCTCCAGGTCCACATCGGGCGCGGCGTTGTGAATGGCGGCGATCTCGTCGATGGAGAGCTCGCGCGAGAGAGTCACGCGGTCGGCGCCCTGCTCACGGCACCAAAGGGTTCCGCGGTCGTCGTGGATGTTCGCCTGGGTCGAGATATGTGTCTCGATGCCGGGCATGGTGCGCTTGACCTCAAAGAACAGACCCCAGTCCTGGATAATGAAGGCATCGGCGCCCAGCGTGGAGCAGCGATGGATGAGTTGCAGCGCATCGCCCATCTCGGACTGCTTGATGACGATGTTGACCGTGACGTAGACGCGCGACCCGGCTAGATGTGCGGCGCGGCAGGCCTGCTCAAAGGCCTCGTCGGTAAAGTTGGTAGCCTTGCGGCGGGCGTTGAAGCTGCCCATGCCGCAATAGATGGCGTCTGCCCCCGCGGCGAGTGCGGCGGCAAAGGGCTCGGGCCCTCCGGCGGGGGCCAAAAGCTCGGGCCTGCGGTTAGTGGTTCGACTGGCGGTTGCGGTCATATCCTGCCTTTCAAAATGCTCAGATATTCAAAAGTATAGTGGTGCCGTTGCGGCAGGCGATGCCCGTGCTCCAAGCGGGATAAAGTCTTCAGCAGCTTGGGCTGGCTGACCCCGTGGAGAACCGTTCAGCGGTTCGGGGAAACCGTTGGGCGATAAAATATTCTCGCAAACTGATAATATTCTTGCATCGCACGGAAACCTTGAGTACTATCCCAATCAAGCACGGTGTTCAGACCGAACTGTGCCTCCCGGTGCGAACGCCGCGCTCACGCTCTCTATTTGATTGTAAGGAGAAAAACATGAGCAAGACCGTCGTGTCTTCCGATAACGCACCCGCAGCCATCGGTCCGTATTCCCCCGGTATCCAGGCCGGCAACATGGTGTTCCTGTCCGGCCAGCTGGGCATCGACCCCGCAACCGGCAAGATGCCCGAGGGCGTCGAGGCCCAGGCCAAGCAGTCCCTCGCCAACGTCGAGGCCCTGCTGACCGCTGCCGGCGCCACCTTTGCCGATGTCGTCAAGACTACGGTCTACCTAGCCGACATCGCCGACTTCGCCGCCGTGAACGAGATCTACGCCTCCAAGTTCGAGGCCCCGTTCCCCGCGCGCAGCGCCTTCCAGGTTGCCGCCCTTCCGGCTGGCGGTCTGGTCGAGATCGAGGTCGTCGCCGCCCTCTAAGGCGTTGGCAACAACTAAACATGACATGCAAAAAGACCCTGCAGCGCGTGCGAGCTGCAGGGTCTTTTGTCAAGTGACGGATCGCTTGTGGAGCCGCGCTTCATGTTGCCCGTTAGCCCTCCTTGCGAACTTTTTGCAGGTAGCGGTAGACGCTGGGCTCCGAGATACCCAGCGCGGTGGCGGCGCAGGCCACGGCGCCCTTGAGCATGAACACCCCGTTGCCGTTGAGGTGGCGAATGACGTCCACGCGGTCGCTCTGACCAAGCGACGCTACATCCAGCCCGCGCGCGCTCAGCAACTCGGCAATGCTGCGGTCGATGAGCTCCTGTGTGGACTCCGAAAGGCTTTCGACCTCGATAGGGGCGGGCTCCGTGCGCGTCGGCGCCGCGTCGAAGCACGCCATGAGCTGCTGCGCCATGGCGTTGATGGAGCGCACGGTCGAGAGGTCGGTGTTGACGCAGAGCATACCGACGATCTCGTCATTCTCGCGGATAAAGTACGTCGCTGACTCCAACGTTTTGCCGCCGGCACCGCGCCCCTCGTAGCCCGTAATAAACGGCAGGTCGCGATACTTGGCGTCGTGCATGATCTTGAGTGCCAGATCGGTGGCGGGACCGCCGACCTTGCGGCCGCTCACGATGCCGTTGCGAATATCGACGATGGCGTGGTCGGGATCCGAGAAATCGTGCAGCACGATTTCGCTGTTTTTGCCGAGTATCTGCTCCAGATAATCGACCATCGGCAAAAAGCGACGTACGGTCTCGTTCACGGGCAACTCCTTTGGGTGAAATCGGAAATGTTCATAACAATTTTTTCTCATGGTAACACGCTGCCCATCATCTCGTATATCCGCAGGTACATTGCGTAATGCAGACGAACGGTAGGAATTTAGCGGTAAACGGTTGACCAAAAGAAATGTTAGATGTTATTTTGACCAGACACTTTCCTGACCTGCGGAAATGCGTTATTTCAGCTGAAGAATAGTCTGATAACAAAAAATTATTATTGAGAATGAGAATCATCTTTAATACGATATGCAATGAAGGCACAACCTCAACCCCGCACTGCGTCACAATAGAGCGTTAGATGCGAAAACAACTACTTCGAGGATTGGTGGTCAAATGACCCAGGAGACGGTTACGAACGGCACTGAAGCCCTGTTCACTCGCGAAGGCATGCCTCCCGTTAAGGAAATGATCCCGTGTGCCCTTCAGCACGTACTGGCATCGTTTGCCGGCATCATTACCCCGGCGGTCATCATGGCCGGCGTCTACGGCTTTAATAGCCAGCAGAGCACCGACATCATTCAGGTCGCGCTCATTCTTTCGGCAATCGACACGGCCCTTCAGGCCTTCGCTCCCTTCCGTCGCATCGGCGGCGGCCTGCCCATCGTCATGGGCGTTTCGTTCGCGTTCCTCCCGGCCCTGCAGGCCATGGGCGCATCGGGCTTTAGCTTTGGTGCGCTGCTGGGTGGCGAGATCGTCGGCGGCGCCGTCGCGGTTCTCTTTGGTCTGGCCTACAGCAAGATCAAGTGGCTGTTCCCGCCCGTCGTGACCGGTACGGTCATCTTCTCCATCGGCGTTTCGCTGTATCCCACGGCCGTCAAGTATATGGCCGGCGGTATGGGTACGCCGCTGTGGGGCACCCCGCAGGCCTGGTGCGTCGCTCTTATCACCTTCGCCGTGGTCTTTGCGCTCGCCAACTTTGGCAAGGGCACGCTCAAGCTGGGCTCTGTGTTTTTTGGCATGATCGTCGGCATGATCGTCTCCATCCCCTTTGGCATGATCGACTTCTCCAGCGTCGCCACCGCTCAGGTCTTCGCCCTTCCCAAGCTCATGCCCTACGCGCTCGAGTTTGATCCCGAGGTCTGCATTACCCTCGCCGTCGTGTTCCCCATGGTCGCCATCCAGGTTATCGGTGACGTCTCCGCCGCCTGCCTGGGCTCCATCGACCGTATGCCCACCGAGCGCGAGCTCTCCGGCGCTATCGTGTCCCAGGGTCTCACCTCTATGGTCGGCGGCCTGCTGGGCGGTCTTCCCACCAGCGCCCTTGGCCAAAACGTGGGCATCATCTGCTCCAACAAGGTCGTCAACAAGTGGGTCTTTGTGATCATCGCGGCCGTCTTTGCCATCGCCGGCCTGTTCCCGCAGCTCTCTGCCGTCCTTTCCGCTATCCCGCAGCCCGTCATCGGCGGCGCGACCGTCGGCGTCTTTGGCACCATCACCATGAACGGCGTGCGCATGTTCACCCGCGAGGGCCTCACGCAGCGCACTACCACCATCGTCGGTACCTCCGTCGTCTTTGGCCTGGGTATCTGGATGGCCAGCGGTTGCCTTGCCGGTGAGGGTATGCCCACCTGGGTGCCCACCGTCATCGGCTCCAATGCCGTAACCCCCACCGCCATCATGGCCATTGTCCTTAACCTGATCCTTCCGCAGACGCCGGTCGTGGCTCAGCACATCGATGCTGCCAAGGACGCTGCCGTGGATCTGGTCTTGCCCGAGAGCAAGAAGTAACCAATTCGGTGCTATTCGTCGGCGGGCGCATCGCCTCGTCCGCCGACGCCATGCGGCGCCAAGCCGCACTTCAAAGGGTTTGTCCCTTTGGTGAAGCGTTGACGGGAGAGGGCCCGTTTCCGGTGTAGGCCGGCGCTTCGCACTCCGCCATGTCAGAGGTGTCAAACCCCGCCCCTGATGTTGAAGGGAGCATTTATGCTTCTGGTCGCTAACGGTTCCGTCTTTACTCGCAACGCTCAGACCCCGTTCATTCCAAACGGTGCGGTCGCCATTGACGGAGATACGATCGTCGAAGTGGGCCCCGAGTGCGAGCTCAAGGCCAAGTACCCGGATGCCGAGTACGTCGACGCCCAGGGCAACCTCATCATGCCCGGACTCATCAACTGCCACACCCACATCTACTCGGGTCTGGCCCGCGGCCTTGCCATTAAGGGCTGCAACCCCACCAACTTCCTGGAGAATCTTGAGCAGCAGTGGTGGAAGATCGACGACAACCTGACGCTCGACGGCACCAAGGCCAGCGCCTATGCCACGATTCTTGACTCCATCCGCGATGGCGTCACCACGATCTTCGATCACCATGCGAGCTTCTGCGAGATCCCGGGAAGCCTCTTTACCATTAAGGACGCCGCGCAGGAGCTGGGCATGCGTTCGTGCCTGTGCTACGAGGTCTCCGATCGCCGCGGCCAGGAAAAATGCGACCAGGCCATTGCCGAGAACGCCGAATTTGCCCAGTGGGCCGCCAAGGAGCGTCGCGATAACGACAACCACATGATCGCCGCCATGTTTGGCGGACATGCCACCTTTACGCTTTCGGACGAGACCATGGACAAGATGGCCGAGGCCAACAACGGTCTGACCGGCTTCCACATTCACGTGTGCGAGGGCATGAACGACGTGTGGGATTCCCGCCTCAACCGCGGCGGCATCAGCCCCGTCGAGCGCCTGCTGCAGCACAACCTGCTGGGTCCCGACACCATGCTGGGCCACTGTATCCACGTGACGCCTGCCGAGATGGATATCGTCAAGGAGTCCGGCACCTGGCTCGTCAACAACCCCGAATCCAATATGGGCAACGCCGTGGGCTGCGCCCCCGTGCTCGAGTTCTTCCGTCGCGGCATCCCCGTGTGCATGGGCACCGATGCCTACACCCACGATATGCTCGAGAGCCTTAAGGTCTTCCTGATCATTCAGCGCCACAACGCCGCCATGCCCAACGTGGGCTGGTGCGAGGCCATGACCATGCTGTTCGAGAACAACGCCAAGATGGCGAGCAAGTACTTCGATCGCAAGCTCGGCGTGCTCGAGGCCGGCGCTGCCGCCGACGTCATCGTCATGGACTACAAGCCCTTTACGCCGCTGAGCGAGGAGAACATCGACGGCCACATGCTCTTTGGCATGATGGGTAAAAACTGCCGCACCACCATCATCAACGGCCGCGTCCTGTACAAGGATCGCGAGTTCGTTGGCATTGATGAGGACAAGATCAACGCGTGGACCATGGCTGAGTCCAAGAAGCTCTGGAGCACGCTCAACGATCGCACCTACTAATTCACAAGTAGATTCACGCGCGTCGGATGTTTCGCCGCATCCGGCGCGCGTATAGGCGACCTCCGCGGGGTCGCCGGCGCTGTGCTAGCGCTACACCGTATTTGCGCCCGCCGCGCGGTCTCGCCGGGCGTTACAGAGAGGAGCTCATTATGAGCGACATCATGAGGCCGATCCCGTTTTCGCAGCTGATGAACTGGATCATCGAGGAGCACAAGACTCAGGGCGCCGTCTTTGGCGTGCGCAAGATGGTCACGACCAACCAGGAGGGTGCGCTTCCCATTTTTGACGAGCGCATCGAGACTCCGTTTGGCCCGGCCGCCGGTCCCAATACGCAGCTGGCCCAGAACATCGTGGCATCCTACGTGGCCGGCTCCCGCTTCTTTGAGCTCAAGACCGTTCAGGTTATGGACGGCGAGGAGCTCTCCAAGTGTGTGAACAAGCCCTGCATTGTGGCGCAGGACGAGTGCTACAACTGCGAGTGGTCGACCGAGCTCGAGGTTCCGCAGGCCTTTGCCGAGTACGTGAAGGCATGGTTCGCCTGCCACCTGATTGCCCGCGAGTACGGTCTGGGCAGCCCGGACGGCTTTGTCTTCAACATGTCCGTGGGTTATGACCTGGAAGGCATCAAGAGTCCCAAGGTCGACGCCTACATCGAGGGCATGAAAGACGCCAGCGGCTCCGAGGTTTGGAACGAGTGCCGCGCATGGGCGCTCGCCAACCTGGACAAGTTTGAGCATGTCGACGCCGCGTTTGTCGAGTCCATCCCGGCGCGCGTCTCCAACTCCATTACCGAGTCCACGCTGCATGGCTGCCCGCCGGCGGAGATCGAGCGCATCGCGACCTATCTGATCACCGAGAAGGGCCTCAACACCTACATCAAGTGCAACCCCACGCTGCTGGGTTATGAGTTTGCCCGCCAGCGCCTGAACGAGCTGGGCTTTGATTACATTGTCTTCGATGACACGCACTTCCGCGAGGATCTGCAGTGGGCCGATGCCGTGCCTATGTTCGAGCGCCTGATCGCTCTGTGCGCCGAGCGCGGCCTGGAGTTTGGCGTCAAGCTGACCAATACCTTCCCCGTCGACGTGACGAGAAACGAGCTGCCTTCCACCGAGATGTACATGTCCGGCCGTTCGCTGTTCTCGCTGACCATCGAGGCCGCCCGTCGCATTACCGAGCAGTTCGATGGCAAGCTGCGCATCAGCTACTCCGGTGGTGCCACGGTCTACAACATCCGCGCCCTGTACGATGCCGGCATTTGGCCCGTTACCCTGGCGACCGACGTGCTCAAGCCCGGTGGCTACGAGCGCTTTAGCCAGATGGCCGGCGAGTTTGCCGACCTGGATGGCAAGCCGTTCGCGGGCGTCTCTCTCGACGCCGTGACCGCGATCCAGACCGACTCGCTCACCAACCCGCTCTACAAGAAGCCGCTGCGCCCGCTGCCCGACCGCAAGGTCGCCGGCAAGAGCCCGCTTTCCGACTGCTTTACCACGCCGTGCCGCACGAGCTGCCCCATCCAGCAGGATATTCCCGCCTATCTGGCGGCTGTTGACGAGGGCCGCTACGAGGACGCACTCAACATCATCATCGAGCGCAACGCCCTGCCGTTCATCACCGGCACCATCTGCCCGCATCCTTGCGGTCGTGCCTGCGAGCGTGCGTTCTACGAGCCCGAGGGCGCCCAGATTCGCGCTAGCAAGCTCAAGGCCGCCCGCGAGGCCATGACCGCCGTGCTACCCAAGCTGCGTGCCCAGGCTATCGCCAACGACGGCGAGCGCAACGTTGCCGTTATCGGCGGCGGCCCGGCCGGCCTGGCGACGGCATTCTTCCTGACGCGCGCCGGCGTGCCCGTCACCATCTTTGAGGCCCGCGATTCGCTCGGCGGCGTGGTCCGTCACGTGATTCCCGAGTTCCGCATTGCGAGCGACGATATCTCCCACGATGCCGAGCTCTGCCTGGCCTTTGGCGCCAAGGTTCAGCTCAACGCCCGCGTGGAGTCCATTGACGAGCTCAAGGCCCAGGGCTTTACCGACGTGGTCGTGGCCACCGGTGCCTGGATGCCTGGCTCTGCGGGCTTGGGCGAGGGCGCCGAGCTCGATGTGCTGGAGTTCCTCGAGGCCGCCAAGAAGGGCGAGAAGCTCGAGCTGGGCGAGGACGTCGTGGTCATCGGCGCCGGCAACACCGCCATGGACGCGGCCCGCGTGGCCAAGCGCCTGGCCGGCGTGAAGAACGTGCGCCTGGTGTATCGCCGCACCAAGAAGCAGATGCCCGCCGACGAGGAAGAGCTCGATCTTGCTCTTGCCGACGGCGTCGAGTTCTGCGAGCTGCTGGCGCCCAAGGCGCTCAACGGCCCCGTGCTGACCTGCGACGTTATGGTGCTCGGCGAGCCGGATGCAAGCGGCCGTCGCAGTCCCGTCGCCACGGGCGAGACCGTCGAGCTTCCCGCCACCACGGTGATCTGCGCCGTGGGCGAGGGCATCGATGCCAGCCTGTACGATGCCGCGGGCGTCGAGCACGACCGTCGCGGCCGTCTTGCCGCCACCTCCACCGGCGTTGAGGGCGTCTGGGCTGCGGGCGACTGCCGTCGCGGTCCTGCCACCGTGGTCGAGGCTATCGCCGACGCCGCCGAGGTTGCCCGTGCCATCGCCGGCGTGGACTTTAACAAGTACGCCGACCAGAATGCTCAGGCCGGTCGCGAGGACGCCTGCTACGAGCGCAAGGGGTCGCTGTGCCGCGACAAGCGCAACTGCACGAAGACCCGCTGCCTGGGCTGCGGCTCGGTGTGCGAGGTCTGCTGCGACGTGTGCCCCAACCGCGCCAACGTGGCAATTAAGGTGCCGGGCCTGGCCAAGCATCAGGTCGTCCATGTCGACGGCATGTGCAACGAGTGCGGTAACTGCGCCGTGTTCTGCCCCTACCAGGAGGGTCGTCCCTACAAGGACAAGCTCACCCTGTTCTGGAGCGAGCAGGACATGGAGAACTCCGAGAACGAGGGCTTCCTGGCCGTGGACGAGGACCACTTTAAGGTCCGCGTCGCCGGCACGGTCCGCACCGTCTCGGTCGATGCCGTCAACACCGGTCTTCCCGAGGCCGTCCGCCTGACCATCAGGGCCGTGCGCGACAACTATTCGTACCTTCTTAAGAAATAGGCGAGTCTCTTATGGCCAAATCCATTCAACATAACGTGGCCTACGTTGCCTGCGGAAGTGGTTGCGCTTCCGCAGGCGGCGACGCCCGTTGCAGCGAAGGCTGCATTGGCTGTGGCGCCTGCGTCACGGCCTGCCCCCACGGCGCCATTGCGCTGGTCGATGGCATCGCCCGCGTGGATCGCTCCAAGTGCACGGGCTGCGGCCTGTGCGGCATGGCGTGCCCGCAGCGCGTGATTGCCTTCGTTCCCGGCTACCAGAACATTCTGGTGCGCTGCAACAACACCGATAAGGGCGCCATTGCGCGCAAGATCTGCGACACGAGCTGCATCGGTTGCGGTATGTGCGCCAAAAAGTGCCCTGCCGGCGCTATCCGCATCGAGGACAACTGCGCCCATATCGACGGCGTGGACTGCCTGTCGTGCGGCATGTGCGCCGTCGTCTGCCCGCATGGCGCCATCCACGACCGCACCGGCATCGCCGCCGGCGTGTAGAAGGGAATCACCATGGCACAGGAATTCACTTTTACCGTTAACGGCGTCGAGCGCACGACGACCCAAAACAAGCCGCTGCTGCGCTACCTGCGCGACGACCTGCATATTCACTCCGCCAAGGACGGCTGCTCCGAGGGCGCGTGCGGCACCTGCACCATCCATGTGGACGGTGCGGCCGTCAAGGCCTGCGTGCTGACCACTGCTCTTGCCGCCGGCCGCAACATCGTGACCGTCGAGGGCCTGCCCGAGGACGTGCGCGAGGCCTTTGTGTACGCCTTTGGTGCCGTGGGCGCCGTGCAGTGCGGTTTTTGCATTCCCGGCATGGTCATGGCGGGCGCAGCGCTCATCGCCGAGGACCCCGAGCCCACCGAGGAGCAGATCAAGTACGCCATTCGCGGTAACGTCTGCCGCTGCACCGGCTACAAAAAGATTATCGAGGGCATCTCGCTGGCCGCTGCGGTGCTCCGCGGCGAAAAGCAGATCGACGAGGACCTGGAGCGCGGCGATGACTACGGCGTGGGCAAGCGCGCTTTCCGTATCGACGTGCGCAAGAAGGTGCTCGGTGAGGGCAAGTACCCCGACGACATCGACGGGCTCGATCAACCGGGCCTGACCTATGCCAGCGCCGTGCGCTCCAAGTATCCGCGCGCCCGTGTGCTCTCCATCGACACCTCCAAGGCCGAGGCCCTGCCCGGCGTGGTGGGCATCCTGCGCGCCGAGGACGTGCCGGTCAACCAGGTCGGCCACCTTATCCAGGACTGGGACGTCATGATTGCGGCGGG
>CABVAS010000012.1 GCA_902496375.1 uncultured Collinsella sp. | reverse complement strand
GGGCGCAGAGGCGTTGGCGGCGATGGCAGCGGCGCCATCGGACTCGAGACCCAGCTCGGCGGCGCGCTCGGCCTCCTGGTCGCAGAGCAGCTTATCATATGCCTTTAAGAACGGCAGGTAGATGATGGCGTCCAGCAAGATGATGATTGCGACGAACACCAGGGCGATAAGCTGGAAGTTCGTGGTGATGAAGATACCGATGGGGGCAGGGGTGGCCCAAGGCACCACGAAGGAGAAGCCGTTCATGCCCACGTTATCGATAAAGAACTTGGCAACGCTCACGTTGACGCAGCCGGCGGCCACAAAGGGGATCAGCATGTAGGGGTTAAGGATCATCGGCGCGCCAAAGAGCAGCGGCTCGTTGACAGCAAAGGCAACCGGTACGATCGAGGCCTTACCGACGGCCTTGAGCTGCTTGGATTTCATGAAGAGAATCAGCAGAAGCGGCACGATGAACGTGGCGCCGGTGCCGCCGAACTCACCCACGAGCGACATGTTAAAGGTGAGGGAGTGGGCGGGGTGGCCACCGGCCAGCAGAACCTGCAGGTTCTCGGCCTGGTTGGCAAGACGGATGGGGTCGATGCCCGGCTGGACGATCGAGGGACCGTGGACGCCGATGAACCAGAAGAACGCAGTGGCTGCCTGGATAAGGATAAGGCCAGGATAGGTTTCTGCAGCGGTAAAGAGCGGGGAGAGCAGTTTGATAAGCAGCTCGGAGAACGGGACGCCCATGAGGTTGCGCACGACGACATCGATGATGCCGCAGATGATGACGGCGCCGCCAAAGGGGATGATGTCGCGGAAGTTCTGAGCGATGGCGCCCGGGACCTCCTTGGGCAGCTTAATGGTCAGATCGCGCGAGACGCAGAATTTGTAGACCCACACGGTAATGAACGCGGCGATATAGGCCGAGAACAGACCGCGCGTGCCCATGCTGGTGCAATCGAAGACCGAAAGCTCGGAGCCGTTGAACTTGGTGGTGAACTGCGTGACTGCGAGCAGCAGCATGCTGCACTGGGCGGCCACCATGGTGGAACCGTCGTTGAGCACTTTGCCGGCGGGCATACGACGGTTCATGGATGCCGTGAAGTTCTTGGCAGTGGTGCCGGCAACCATGATGCCCATGACGCCCATGGTGAAGTTGTAGAGCTTGTTGCACCAGTCGATGAGCGGCTGGGGCAGCGTGATGCCGACTACGCCGGGAAGGGTGGCAATGAGCAGAAAGATCGAAGAGGTGAGGACAATGGGCATGCACCCAAGGAATCCGTCCTTGATGGCCTGGAGGTAGATATTCCTCGAGATCTTCTCAAAGAACGGTTGATGCTTTTCGAGCATCTTTACGATGGCGTCCATAGAGCTCCTTTGCTACTTGATGCGCGATGCATGTGGATGGAACTGGTCGTCGATGGATGGTCAGGACTGCCCGGAAACCTTCCTGTTTAAGGAAGGCATTGCGAAATGACAACGTTGTCATTTCGTTAATGACAACGTAAGACATTGTTGGAAGAGCAACAAGGATATACGGGTGAGCGGTCGATATTGTCCGGTAAACGGTTGATTTGTCAGTCGAGCAGGTAGTGTATGCTAGAACGCAAAAAACAAGCGATGCAAAACCGACTGGAGAAGTAGTGGCAACGATGGACAAGAAAAATGTCTCAATGAACGATGTGGCGATTGCTGCGGGTGTTTCTCTCAAGACGGTTTCGCGTGTGATCAACGAGCCCGATAGCGTGCGAGAGTCGACACGCGATAAGGTTCATTCCGCAATGGAGGCGCTCGGGTTTCGAACCAACTTTGCCGCGCGTTCGCTCAAGTTGGGCCGTTACGGGTGCATCGGCGTGGTGCTGTTCCACTTGTCGGGCGGTGCCGTGGACATGATTGACGGTATCGCAGATGCCGCCGAAGAACGCGGCTTTGCGCTCACGATGATCAAAAAGCGGGCGGGGGAGAAGATGACCCTTGCCGAAGCGGCGCGTAGGATGTCGCAGCTGCCTGTTGATGGCATGATCTTCAACCTGCGTCAGATGGTCGATGACTTTGATACTTTTGAGGCACCGAAAGACCTCAAGACGGTGATTATCACACCGATGGAACATCCTACCTGTTCCACCGTCAGTGACGACCAAGAGGGCGGCGCGCGCATGGCGTGCGAGTACTTCTTGAACCACGGGCATAAAAACGTGTACTTCGTCTCTGGTAAGAAAGAGTCGTTGTCGAGCCAGTGCCGTATGAAAGGTTGGCGTGCGGCACTCGAGGCGCGTGGCATTGAGCCGCCCGAGCCTCTGCAAGGCGATTGGAATGCGGATAGTGGCTATGCCGCGGGCCTTGTGCTTGCCGATAAGCCCGATTGCACGGCGGTCCTCGCTGCTAACGACTGCATGGCAAACGGCGTGATGATGGCTCTACGTGACAAAGGGCTCAGTGTGCCCAATGATGTGTCCGTGATCGGCTTCGACGATGAGCTCTATAAGACGATTCCCAACTCGATTCTGACGTCGGTGAAGTTTCGCCACCGCGAGCTGGGCGTCCGTGCGCTCAACGAGGTCGTCGCGGGTCTGGAAGCTCCGAGCTCCAGAAGCCGTACGCTCGTCTCGGGCGTGTTGGTCGAGCGTTCCAGCGTAAAGGACTTGCGGGCGTAGACGTGCTCGGCCTATTCCGTTTGTCTCAATCTGTAACAGCTAGGACCCAAAAACTCGGCTAGATGTTACGGATCGAGATTTTTGGCCCGGCTTATTCCGTTTGTCTCGATCTGTAACAACTAGACGGTCAAAAGTGGTCTACATGTTACAGATTGAGATTTTCGGCTTGGCCTGTGCGTTCATCTCGATCTGTAACAGCTAGGACCGAAAAACTCGGCTAGATGTTACAGATTGAGATGAACAGGAGGACGGGTGCGGTCTAAACAAAATGGCCCGCGCATCACACATCGATGCACGGGCCATTTATTGTCTGCAAGCGGCAGGTGGTGTCAGCGTCTTATGCCTCGAGGTTTTCCTCGATCCAGGCGACGGCACCCTTGGGATCCTTAGTGAGGTCGATGTACTGTTTGCCCTTGGGCGACAGCAGCGTGATGCCCAGGCGGTCGGTGTCGGCCTTCATCTCGTTGTAATAGGTGCGAACCTGCGGAGCCAGGACGATGACGTTGTACTGGTCCATGATGGCGTAGTGGCTGCCGTAGGCACCGGCGTTGGCGGTAATGTCGATGCCCAGCTCGTCGGCGCCTTCCTTAAGCGCGTTGGCGAGCAGTGCAGAGGTGCCGGCGCCAGCGCACAGAACCAGAACCCTCAGATCCTTGCCCTTAAGGGCGGACGGAGCTGCGGAGGCCTCAGTGGCAGAAGCGGTCTCGACAACAGGAGCCTCAACGGCGGGGGCGGCAGCGGTCTTGACGGCCTTGGTCTCCTCGGCCTCTTCTTCGGCCAGGGTCTCGGCCTCCTGCTTGCACAGGACGTTGTCGTAGGCCTTGCAGAACGGGTAGTAGATCAAGAAGTCAACGACCAGCAGGACGACAACCAGGACCAGAGAGATCGGCTGGAAGTTGGTGTCGATGAAGGTGCCGATCGGTCCGGGGAGTGCCCACGGCATGGCATAGATAAAGCCGTTCATGCCCAAAAAGTCGATGAAGAACTTACCAATGAGGACGTTGGCCACGGGGGCAAACAGGAACGGGATCAGGAAGTACGGGTTGAGGATGATGGGCGCGGCGAACAGCAGCGGCTCGTTGACGGCGAACATCACGGGCACGACAGAGGCTTTGCCGACGGCCTTGAGCTGCTTGGAGCGCATAAAGAGCAGGAAGATGATCGGGACAATGAACGTGGCGCCGGTGCCGCCGAGTTCGCCGATGTAGTTACCGAAGTTTTCGGTCAGGGCGAGGGCGGGGTGACCGCCGGCCTGCAGCGTGGCGAGGTTGGTGGTGATGTTGCCAAACAGCGCGGCGTTGAGGGCAGGCTTAACGACCGAGGGGCCGTGGATGCCCATGAACCAGAACAGCGGGATCATGAACCAGATGAGGGCGAGGCCGGCGTAGGAATCGGCAGCGGCGAACAGCGGGCTCACCAGCGTGGAGATGACGTTGGCAAACGGGACGGCCAAGCAGGTGCGGCAGATAACGTCGATGACGGCGACAAACAGGATGGAGAAGCTGAAGGCGAAGATGTCGCGGAAGTTCTGGGCGATGGCGCCGGGGACTTCTTTGGGCAGCTTGATGGTGATGTCTCGCTTAATGCAGAAGGCATAGATGTTGACCGTGGCAAATGCGGCGACAAAGGAGCTCAGCAGGCCCTTGGTGCCCATGTTGTCGGTAAAGAACACCGAGACATCGGCGCCGTCGATCTTGGCACTCGTCTGGGTAACGGCCAAGATGAGCATAGCGCACATGGCGGCGACCATGGTGCTCGTGGCGTTGATGGCCTTGCCGGCAGGCATGCGGCGGTTCTTGGAGCCGGTCAGCGCGCTTGCGGTGGTGCCGGCGACCATGATGCCCACGACGCCCATCGTGAAGTTGTAAACCTTGTTGCAGAAGTTCACGACGTCGACGTTCCACCAGTCGGGCAGCGTAAAGCCGCCGACCGTGGCGACAACGCCCGGCAGGGTCGAAATAAGCAGGAAGACAGAAGAAGACAGGATGATGGGCATTGCTGCCAAAAAGCCGTCTTTAATGGCCTGAAGGTAGATGTTCTTAGAGACCTTGTCGAAGTACGGCTGACCTTTCTCCAAGAACTTAACGATCGATTCCATAGTTCACGCTCCTCTTTGCATGAAATCTTAATGGCATGGACGTTGAAAACCTATATGGTCTCCCGCTTGCTAAAAGCCCGGGTGCAGGCGGGGTCGGTCCCAGGGGGAGAGAGGGGAGCGGCTGGGTTTGTATCGCATAGGGCCGCTCCCCTCTCGGGGGAAAGCGAGGCGATGCGCTACTGCGCGTCCGCCATAGTGTCGGCGAGCTCCTTGTACCAGAGTGCCGACTGCTTGATGTAGCGTTTTTGCGTGTCGAAGTCGATGTAGAACAGGCCGTAGCGCTTGTTATAGCCGTTGGCCCACGAGAACTGGTCCTGCAGGCTCCAGATAAAGTAGCCCTGGACGTCGACGCCCTCGGCGCGCGCCCGGAGCACCTTCTCCATGTGCTGGTCGACAAAGTCGATGCGCTCGGGATCGGCGACGATGCCGTTTGCGTCGGGCTCGGGGTCCTTGTGGCCCAGGCCGTTTTCGGTGATATAGATGACGGGGAGGTTGGGATAGGTGGCGCTGATGTGCTTGAGCGTGTCGTAGAGGCCTTGCGGGTAGATGAGCCAATCCCAGTCGGTGGTGGGGATACCCGGCATATCGACCTGCTGCCCGACGCCCTTAAACTTAAAGCACGAGGTGCCCTTGTCTCCGGTGCCGTTAAAGCTGTTGGTGGACTCGCCATCGTAGGCGGCGATAAACGCCGACTGATAGTAGTTGAGGCCGAACATATCGTTGCGGGGCGCCGCCTTGGCGAGCTCCTCCATGTCGCTGTCCTCAACCGTAAGCGTGGCGTTGTTGGCACGCAGAATCTCGTTGATGAGTGAGAGGGTACGCGCGGAGTAGTGACCCAGGAAGGCGCCGTCCATGATGAAGTCGGTGTAGAAGGCGTTGTACAGGTCGGCGGCGTGCTGGTCGGCGGGCGAGTCTGTGGCAGGATATGCCGGCGTCAGGACGTTGACCATGCCAATGCGTCCGCCCAGGTGCTCGGTCTCGTCAAGATCCTTATACAGGTTGACGGCGCGGGCGTGGGCAACGAGCTCGTTGTGCTGGCTCTGGATGCCGCTCGTCACATCAAAGTGATGGTTGGGCGGGAAGTTGCCTTGGATGTATTGGGAGTGCGAGAGGCTGATGAGCTCGTTGATGGTGAACCAATTCTTGACCTCGCGGAACTCGCGGAAGCAGAACTCGGCATAGCGCACATAGGCGTCGACGGTCTTGCGGTTGAGCCAGTCGCCCTGGTTGAACAGGGCGGCGGGGGAGTCAAAGTGATGCAGGGACACATAGGGCTCGACGCCATACTTTTTGCAGCAGGCGAACAGCTCGTGGTAGTGCTTAACGCCCTCGGCGAGGGGCTCGGCATCGTCGCCGTTGGGGAAGATGCGGGTCCAGGCGATGGACACACGGATGGCGTTGAGTCCATGCTCGGCAGAAAGGCGGATATCCTCCTCGTAGCGGTTGTAGAAATCACTGGCCGGGTCGGGCAAAAAGCGACCCTGGGCGACAAGGTAATCGTCCCACATGGTCTTACCCTTGCCTGCCACCTTCGTGGAGCCTTCCGTTTGGTACGCGGCGGTTGCGGCGCCCCAAACAAAGCCCTTCGGCAGCTGCTGTACGCGGTTTAGCAAAGACATATGCATACACCCTCTCGTCTCGCTGTTCGATATTGTGCGTTTGCGCTCAGGAGGCTCCCTGGTTAGCGTTCAGCGGTGAAAAAGTCCGATAAACACTATCTTAAAATGATTAGAACCAAAATGAGCACGTGAACATTTGACAATGAGCACGTTAACATCCGGCTGGGATGTATAGAAACAAAACAACTTCAAACAGCCGCGAACGGTTGTATTTGTTCGGTAAGCGGTTTTGATTGACAGAAGTTTTCATGTTGTGGTATATGGCTCGGGTATCATGAGCACGTTATCGATGTATGTACGATGCGCCATGGGCGCGGGGAATAGTTGGGAAGCAGGTTAGCGTGGAAGGCATGGCTCAGCAGACAAGGAATGGTCATTCGGCGAGCGCGGCAGAGGTTGCGGCGCTCGCTGGCGTGAGCCGCCAGACTGTGTCTCGCGTGGTCAACGGTATGCCCAACGTGACGGAAAAGACGCGCAAGCGTGTGCTGGCCGCCATGGAAGAGCTGGGCTTTCGTCCCAATTTTGCTGGAGCGGCGTTGCGCGGCGGGTCGTATCGTTCTATTGGCCTGTGCATGTACAACATCACACGTGTCGGTAACCTGGCGACGCTCGAGGGTATCATGCAAGCGGCGCGCGAGCACGATTTTGCCGTCACTATGATCGAGATGGGCGGCGACAAGCCCTATACACTTGCCGATGCCTCGCGCCGCATGGTCGAGCGACCCGTCGACGGCATGATTCTCAACATGAACCGCATGGCTCCCGATTTTGAGGAGTTTGTTCCCCAGCCGGGAGTGCGAACGGTCATCCTGTCCATGTATGCGCATCCGCGCTGCACGACGATCGACTCCGACCAGTATGGTTCGTGCGAGCTGTTGACCAATTATCTGCTGGAACATGGTCACTCGAATATGCGGTTTGTGGCGGGTCCGGAAAACTCGATTTCCTCGCGTTTTCGTGAGGCCGGTTGGCGCGATACGCTGGGTCGTGCTCATGTCGATGCCGCTCCGATGCTGCGTGGCGATTGGAGTGCGGACAGTGGGTACGCCATGGGCGAGCGGATTGCGGCCGAGGTGCTTGCCGGCGGGTCGCAGGCGCCGACTGCCGTGCTTGCGGCAAATGACCAGATGGCGCTGGGCGTTATCGCCGCGCTCGAGAACGCGGGCCTGTCCGTGCCCGACGACGTGAGCGTGGTTGGTATCGACGACGCACTCGAGGGACTTGTTCCTCACAATCGACTGACGACGCTGCGATTTGATTTGCGCGGTGTCGGTAAGCTTGCGTTTGAGGCGGCGATTGGAGAGAGCTCGTCTATCGAGGCGATTCATGTGCCGAGTACGCTGGTCGAACGCTCGACTGTTAGGGACATACGGGGTTAGGTCCTACTCCGTTTGTCTCGATTTGTAACAGGTAGACGGTCAAAAGCGGGCTACGTGTTACAGATTTAGATTCTTCGGAAAGAGCAATCCTGTTCGTCTCAATCTGTAACAGCTAGGACCAAAAAACTCGGCTAGATGTTACAGATCGAGACAAACGGCTCCCGACCAGCCCAAAAACAAAAAGACCGGGGGCGGCGCGCCGTGTGACGTGCCGCCCCCGGCTGAGAAATGGGGACAGGTTGTGTGAGCGGGCAACCCCGCCAGCCACTAGTCCAGACGACGGGTCTGCGCCACGTGCTTATACCAGTATGCGCTTGCCTTGGGCGTGCGCTTCTGGGTTTCAAAGTCAACGTAGAAGAAGCCGTAACGCTTGTTGTAGCCATTGGTCCAGGAGAACTGATCCTGCAGGCTCCACAGGAAGTAGCCGCCCACGTTGACGCCCACCTCCATGGCCTTGAGCAACCAACGCAGGTGCTGCTCGATGTAGTCGATGCGCGGTTGGTCGTCCACAAAACCGTCCTTGTAGGGGTCCTTGTAGCCCATGCCGTTTTCGGTGATGAAGATCTGCTTGTAGTTGGGGTAGCGCTGCTTAATGTAGACGAGCAGATCGAACAGGCCCTCGGGATAGATGATCCAGTCCCAGTCGGTGGTGGGGATGCCGGGCTTGTTCACGTGCTCGCCAATGCCCTTGACGCGCCAGCGGCCGGTGCCCTTCTCGCCCGTGCCGTTGTGGTGCAGGTCGTTTTCGCCGTCGTAGGCCTTGAGGAAACGGCACTGGTAGTTGTTGACGCCCAGGTAGTCGTTGTAGAGCGCTGCCTCGCGCATGATCTTAAGATCATCCTCGCGGATCTCGATCGTGCCGCCAGAGACGGCAGCCAGGCGGTTGGCGCACTCGAGGGTGTCGGGCGCGTAGTCGCCGCGGAAGGTGGCGTCGAGCAAAAACTGGTTTTGCAGCACGTGCTCGTTGTTGGCGGCTTTGATGTCGGCGGGGTCGTTCTCGTTGAGCGGGTACTTGAACTCCAGCGACTGGATGACGCCGATTTTGCCCTTAAAGCCGCCGTTGTGGAAGGCCAGCACTGCCTTGGCGTGGGCGAGCATCATGTTGTGCTCGCACTGGAAAGCCTCGGCAAGATGCGCCTTGACGCCACCGGGGAAGGTGCCCTCGATGTAGGTGTTGGAGGCGTCGGCCCAGATCTCGTTAAAGGTGAACCAGTAGGTCACCTGGTCGGCGTACTCCTTAAAGCAGAAGGTGGCAAAGTCCACAAAGGCGTCGATGGTCTCGCGGTTGAGGAAGTCGCCCTTCTCAAAGAGGGGGAGCGGCGTATCGAAGTGGTGCAGCGTGACGAACGGCTCGACGTGATGCTTGTGGCACTCGGCGAACAGATCGTGGTAGAACTGGACACCCTCGGGGTTGATCTCGCCGGTGCCGTTGGGGAAGATGCGGCTCCAGGCGATGGAGAGGCGAATGCCGTTGATGCCAAACTCCTCGCACAGCTCCAGATCGACGGGGTACTGGTTGTAGAAGTCCGAAGCGGGATCGGGGGAAAAGCGGCCCTGGGCCTCCAGGAAGTCGTCCCAGGCAACCTTGCCCTTACCGTGAGTGCGGGTCTCGCCCTCTACCTGGTAGGCAGCGGTGGCGCCGCCAAAGACAAAGTCCTCGGGAAACTGCGCGGGCGGGTTGGTGACGCTGGCGGGGTTAACGGACATGATGATCCAATCGTCTAGTAAAAAGGCCAGCCGCCTGTGGGTGGTCGGCTGGTCCTTACGCGTTACTTACTTCGAAAGCTGCTCGGAGACGAAGGCGAGAGACTTGTCGCCGTTCTGGGAGAGCTCGATGTACTGCTTGCCGCGGCAGGCGACGCACTTGTTGCCCACGCGCTCGCAGTCCTTCTGCAGGTCGGCCAGGTAGCTCGCGGCCTGCGGGGCCAGAACGACCAGGTCAAAGTCGGGAAGCATGTCCACGTGGTTGCCATAGGCCTCGGCAGCGGTCTCCAGATTGATGCCGCGCTCCTTGGCAGCCTTGGCCAGCGCGTTGGCGAGCAGGCCCGAAGTGCCACCGCCCTGGCAGAGCACGAGCACGCGCTTGCCGTTAAGGTCGCTGGTGGCCGTAGCCTCGGTGGTGGCAGCAGCGGGAGCGGCGTCGGTCTTCACAGCCTCGGCAGCGGCGCCGGCGGCAACGCTCTTGGCGTCGGCCTTGCCCTGGAAGGCGTCGTTGAGCTTAGCGGCCTTCTCGGCGTTCTTGGCGGCGAGCTCCTCTTCGGAAATCTCGGCCTCCTCGGCGCACTTCTGGGCGTCATAGGCACGGAAGAAGGGGTAGTACAGGGCAAAGTCGACGACCAGGATAATGGCGAGCATCACAAAGGCGAGCGGCTGGAAGCCCAGACCCATGATGGTGCCGATGGGACCGGGGACGGTCCAAGGCAGGGTGTACATAAAGCCGTTCATGCCCAAGAAGTCGATAAAGACCTTGAGAATCCAGATGTTGGCGATCGGGGCAAAGACAAACGGGACAAAGAAGACGGGGTTGAGCACGATGGGCGCGGCGAACAGCAGCGGCTCGTTGACGGCAAAGCACACGGGGACGATGGCGGCCTTACCGACGGCGCGCATCTCCTGGGACTTGGCCAAGAAGCAGAACATAAAGACCAGGACGAGCGTGGCGCCGGTGCCGCCCATGCAGACGACGAAGTACTGGGCGCCCTGCGTCAGGACGGCGGAGGCGTGCTCGCCGGCCTGGAATGCAGCCAGGTTGTCGGTCATGTTGGCAACGAGGGCGGCAGCGATGGCGGGCTCGACGATCGAGGGGCCGTGGACGCCGACGAACCAGAAGAGACTCATGGCGCCGTAGATCACAGCGAGGCCGATGTAGCCGTCGGCGGCGGTGAACAGGGGCTGGAACACCTGGATGACGCCCTGGGCAAAGCAGAAGCCAAAGGCAGCGCGAAAGACGATGTCAAAGACCCAAAAGACGGTGATGCAGACGGAGAAGGGGATGATGTCCTTAAAGGTCTGCGAAATGTTGGGCGGAACCTGATCGGGCATCTTGACGGTGATGTTGCGCTTGATAAAGAACTTATAGATGATGCCGGTCACAAACGCAGCGATGAAGGCGGTCAGCAGGCCCTTGGAGCCAAGGTAGGTGGTGTTGAACCCGCTGGCAGCGTCCGTGGCGATGGTGTCGCTCGAAAGGAGCAGGAAGCCGATGATGGCCGCGCACATGCACGAGATAAAGTTGATCTGGTTGTTCTTGGGCAGGTCGCGGTTCTGAGCGTCGGCGAAGTGCTTGGCCGTGGTGGCGGCACAGGCGATGGCCAGGATGCCCATGGAGTAGTTGTAGCACTTCCACAGGGCGTTGTTGATGTCATCGGGCCAGTAGAAACCCCAGATGTTGGGGACCGAGGCTACCAGACAGAAGATGGACGAGAAGATGATGATGGGGATGACGGAGATAAAACCGTCGCGGATCGCCTTGAGGTACTTGTTGCGGGCGATCGCGTTGAAAAAGGGCTGGCCTTTTTCGATGGTGGCGATGAGTTGCTCCATGCAAAGCTCCTAAGAGTCGGTGGGTTAGCAACGATGGTAGCTTTTGACGTTAGGTTGCCAAAATGTTGACGTTGCCATTTTGCGACACAAAAAAAGACGCGAACCGGTGGTCCCTGTCGCTGCGGACCGTCGATTCCTTGCGCGTAAACGTTTGAGCCGCCCGGTGGCTCTGTGTTTGCACAATGGCAACGTTAACATTTGAGCGGCAAAAGCCGTTCGTGGAAGCAAGATTGTCGGTGAACGGTAGGTTTTGGGTGGTAAGCGTATTGAGGAGGAGGCGTTGGATATACTTGAAAGCGTTTAAAATGACTGCGCAGGATGTCATCAATGGCATCGTTGACATAGAAAGATCTCCTATGGACGCTGTAAAAAAATCGGTATCCGTCAAAGACGTGGCGCGCCTCGCGGGCGTCTCGGAGCAGACGGTCTCGCGCACCGTGCACGATTCGCCCAGCGTGCGCCCCGAGACCAAGGAGCGCGTGCGCGCCGCCATGCGCGAGCTTGGCTATCGTCCAAACTTTGCCGGCCGGTCGCTGCGTCGCGGCAAGTTCAAGACTGTCGGCGTCGCCATGTTCAACATTACCGGTACCGGTAACCTCGACCGTATGGAGGGCTTTGCCGCCGCCGCCGACAAACACGGCTATGCCATCACCCTTACTAAAGTAGATGGACACCCCTATACCCTCGAGAGCGCATCGTCGCGCATGAGCGCGCTGCCGGTGGACGGCATGGTTGTGATTATGAATCGCATGCCGGCAGACTTTGGTACCTTTGAGCCGCTGCCCGGTATGCAGACGGTGCTCGTTACCATGTTGGAGCATCCGCTGTGCTCGACGGTCGATAACGACCAGTTTGATTGCTCGCGTCAGGTTGTCGAGTACTTGCTCGGACAGGGACACAAGACCGTGCACTTTATCTCGTGTCCCGAGCGCTCGCTTTCGGGCATGCAGCGCGAGGAGGGCTGGCGCGAGACTTTGCGTGCGCATGGTATTGAGCCGCCGCGATTCATCCGTGGCGATTGGACAGCACAGAGCGGGTATGCTGCCGGTCAGGCTCTGGCGGACGATCCGACCTGTACTGCCATTTATGCCTCCAACGACGCCATGGCCTACGGCTGCATTCGCGGGCTCGAGTCGCGCGGAAAGCGCGTGCCCGAGGACGTGAGCGTGGTGGGCGTTGATGATAGCCTGGGCGAGATCGTGCCCGATCGTCGTCTGGCCACGGTGCGCTTTGACAACAAGCGCGTCGGCATGTGGGCGGTCGACAAGATCGCCGGCGCCGAGGGGGTTGCGCCTGGCGTGGAACACATGCTGATTCCCGGCGTGCTCGTAAAGGGCGATACGGTACGCGATTTGTGCTAAGGCGCGGACCTGTTTGGGTTGTCGCTAAACGTGTTTGATATTGTTCGAATTGGTTTAAAAACCGTTCACGGGCAAAAATCGACCGTTTATAGAGCATGATTTCGTTTTGCATTGTTCTTTTTTGTTTGAATGTTATTGTTTCTAGCATACACAGCGCAGCGCGTATGCCCGGACGCGATGCTCTCCATTGGTTCATATGTGAAAGGAACGCAACATGGCAACCAAAGAAGAAATCTCGATGGTTGGATTCGAGATCGTCGCATACGCCGGTGACGCCCAGACCGATCTGCTTGCAGCGCTCGATGCTGCTCGCGAAGGTGATTTTGAGAAGGCCGAGCAGCTGCACAAGGATGCCAGCGATGCGCTCATCGGCGCTCACGACACGCAGACCAAGCTGCTTTCGCAGGAGGCCGGCGGCGGCGAGATGGAGATGACCTTCATCATGGCCCACGCTCAGGACACCCTCATGACCACCATGATCCTGGAGAAGCAGACCCGCTTTACCATCGATGCCTACAAGCGCATCGCCAAGCTTGAGGCCAAGCTCGCCTAACCCTTTTTGCGCAACTCAGTTCCCTTCCAAAAGCCCTGCCGTTACCCGCGGCAGGGCTTTTTTTGTCCTCCTCCCCGCAACTCATCCCGAGGTAGTCATTGGGGACGTTCTTAAACGACTAGTCATTGGGGACAGTCTTGGTGCGCTCCGTTCGTCCTCCCGTTCGATTTTTGCTCGGTGGGTATACTTCCTTTCGCATTAAACGCCGGACTGAGGAGGTATCCAAATGCCGGATAACGGGTCAATACAAAAAAGAGACGCGCACGAGATGGCTCATGGGCGTCCTGTCCAGATAACCGAGCACACGACGGTAACCGAGCTGCAGCCCAGTCTGTCCGATGTCGTGTGCACAAACAAAAAGCTGCAGATTGGCTTTATCGTTGCGCTCGTGGTCCTGGCACTGCTGTCGGGCTTTGTAGCTCGTCCGCATTTTGCCGATACCAAAACTTGGGACTCCACCATCGAGGTCATCGACCAAAAGAAGGGCAACGTTTTGGCGCTCACGGCTTCATGCGTTGCTCTGTCTGCGGGTATTACCGCGCTGCCGGGTGATACGGGAACGCCGGTTGCCGAGCAGCTCGCACAGCTTTCGGGCAACCTTGGTATCGTGCTTGCCGTGCTATACCTCGAGAAATACCTGCTTACCATTTTGTGGTCGGTTGGCCTGGGCATCTTAATCCCGTTTGCGTTGGTGCTCTTTGCGGTGTCGCTCGGCATTCACGGGCGCTGGAGCACGAGCACTGTCCTGCGCCGTGTGGCGACGCGCGTGCTGGTGGTTGCCGTGATCGGTATGGCGCTTGTGCCTGCGAGCGTATGGGTGTCGCAGAAGGTCGATGAAACGTATCGCGTAAGTATTGAGCAAGCTGAACAAAAGGCTGCGGACGCGGCCGACACCACGGACAAGTCAGCCGAGACCAGCTCAAAATCGAACAAGAAAAAATCCGAGGCCACGGAGTCCAAAAACGTGCTCGAGCAGTTGACTGATGGGGCATCGAGCCTTGTTACGTCGGTGACCAGCGGCGCCAAGCAGATGACCGATGAGATCGTGCAGCAGGTGACCGATCTGATTGAAGGCGTCATCGTGATGATCGTGACCTCGTGTGTTATCCCGCTGCTGGTGCTCGTGGCGTTCCTATGGCTAGGACACGTGCTGCTGGGGATCGATATCTCCGGTCCCGCGAACTATCTGACGGGTCGTTTCTTGAGCGCTCCGTCCAGACATGCCAAGAAGAGCGGGCAGTCTGAGTAGGCGGCAAAGCGATCTTTGGAAGATCAACCGTAAGAAGGGCGGCCGAGACAGGTTCTCGGCCGCCCTTATGTTTGTTGAACACATGGTCGCTACGTCCGCGCCCGGCTCAAACGGTCAGCAATCATCCGTGAACGGTATCTGTTCAAAAAAGAACAAAGATAAACAAATAGTTGTTGCAGTTACTGTTCGAATGTGTTCAAATAAACATGAACAGTGAAGAACCGCACATTCAGATGCCCGGACCTGAACGCGATTCAACACTTCCAAACAGAAACTACGCACCTGCGTATCTCTCAAGGAGGATGTCATGAGGGTTGTAATCGCTTCCGATGCCGACGGTATGTCGATGAAGGAGTCCATCAAGGAGATGCTCATCGCCGACGGTCACGAGGTCGTCGACTATTCCGAGACCCCTGCCGCGGACTTTGTCGATTCCGCGACCGCCGTTGCCAAGGACCTGCTGGAGCACAAGGATTCCCAGGGCTTCGCATTCGATAAGTACGGCGTCGGCTCCTATATGGCCGCCGTCAAGATTAAGGGCATGGTCGTCGCCAACATTTCCGACGAGCGTTCCGCCTACATGACCCGCGAGCACAACGGCTCGCGCATGGTCACCATGGGCCCGGGCGTTGTGGGCACCGAGGTTGCCAAGAAGATCGCCCGCGAGTTCCTGCGCGCCCAGTACGCCGGCGGCCGTCACCAGATCCGTGTCGACATGCTCAACAAGATGGCCTAACGAGAGCCACCGAGAACTCGAACTTCTACCTCAACTTGTGAATTCAGACGAAAGGACGTTCTGATGAAGAAGACCATCGCAATCGGTTGCGACCATATCGTTACGGACGAGAAGATCTATCTGGCCGACCGCCTGGAGCAGGCTGGCTACAAGGTGCTCGACTGCGGCACCTACAGCCACACCCGTACGCACTATCCCATCTACGGTAAGGCCGTGGGCGAGGCTGTTGCCAGCGGCAAGGCCGACTTTGGCGTGGCCCTGTGCGGCACCGGCATTGGCATCACCAACGCCGTCAACAAGGTTCCCGGCGCCCGTTGCGCCCTGGTCCGCGACATGACCTCTGCCCTGTATGCCCGTCGCGAGCTCAACGCCAACATCGTGGGCTTTGGCGGCAAGATCACCGGCGAGTTCCTGATGGCCGATATCATGCTTGCCTTCCTGGAGGAGCCCTACGAGAAGACCCCCGAGCACGATGCCCTGATCGCCAAGATCGATGCCTGCAATAAGGCCGATGCCGAGGCTCAGGCTGACCCGCACTTCTTTGACGAGTTCCTCGAGAAGTGGGACCGCGGCGAATACCACGATTAGCGGGTATCCGGCGTAATTAACTAGTCCGTTGACGGCTCGCGTTTCTGTGATGGGGCGCGGGCCGGTTTGCTATCAGCCCCACTGACTTGGCGGGCTGTCGTAAGAAAGGGAAGGCTCCTATGGAGTTTGTTCTTGATAACGGTTCTATCCGCGTGGCACTGAGCACGGCTGGCGGATCGTTCACTTCTATTGCGGCCAACGGCCGTGAGTACCTGTGGCAGGGCGACCCGGCGGTGTGGTCGGGCCAGGCACCCATTTGTTTCCCGATCTGCGGCGGCCTTCGAGATGGTCACGCAATGACTATGGGCGGCCACGAGGTCAAGCTTGCCCGTCACGGCTTTGCTCGCAAACAGGAGTGGAAGCTCGAGGAGCAGGGCGACAACATGGTCGCGCTGAGCCTAAGCTCTGCCGACCATGCCGAGTTGCTCGAGCAGTACCCGTATCCGTTTAAGATCGTTGCTCGTTACACGATCGATGCGGAAAAGGTGGCCGTGTCGTACGAGGTGACCAATGAGGGCACCGAGGACATGCCGTTCTTTGTGGGCGGTCACCCTGGCTTTAAGTGCCCGCTTGACGAGGGCGAGTCCTATGACGACTATGAGCTCCGTTTTGAGCAGCGCGAGGCCGCCGAGCTCTGTACTGCCGTTCCCTCGACGGGCCTGATTGATGTTGAGCATCGCAGCAAGAACCCGATGGTTGGCCATGACCTGCCGCTGACCCACGAACTCTTTGACTTCGCGGAGACCATCTTTGACGTGCTCGAGAGCCGCGTGGTTACGCTGACCAAGAAGACCGAGGACAAGGGCGTGCGCCTGACGTTTCCCGATATGCCGTACCTGATTGTGTGGAGCAAGCCCGAGGGTGACTTTGTGGCCGTGGAACCGTGGGGCGGCCTGTCCACCTGCTCCGACGAGGACGATATTCTGGAGCACAAGCGCGGCTGCCTGGTGGCCAAGCCGGGGGAGACCGTTACCCGCGGCTTTGAGATCGAGATCCTTTAACGAGCTATCGTATGCTTGGGGCCGCGCGTGTCGTGCCCCGGAAACAGGAGTTCAATATGATTCTGACCGTTACCATGAACCCGTCGATTGATACGCGCTATCAGCTCGATAAGCTGATCATCGACGATGTTAACCGTGTGACGCCCGAAAAGACTGCTGGCGGTAAGGGCCTCAACGTGAGCCGTGTGCTGCTGCAGTTGGGCGACGATGTGCTCGCGACCGGTCTGCTCGGCGGACACATGGGTGCCTATATGGCCGAGCTTATGGATGCCGACGGCGTCAAGAACGACTTTGTGCCCATCGCCGGTGAGACGCGCATCTGCCTGAATATCCTGCACGAGGGTAATCAGACCGAGCTGCTGGAGAGCGGCCCGCAGATCGCCCCGGCCGAGCTCGAGGCCTTTACGGCCAAGTTCGCCGAGCTTGCAGCGAAGGCGGACGTCGTGACGCTTTCGGGCTCGCTGCCGCGTGGCGTCGATGCCGGCTACTATGCCGAGCTCGTCAAGATCGCCGAGGAGGCGGGCGCCAAGGTGCTGCTCGACACCTCGGGCGCATCGCTGGAGGCCGCGCTGGAGTCCGACGCTAAGCCTGAGCTCGTAAAGCCCAACCTGACCGAGATTAACGGCCTGCTGGGTACGTCCTTTACGACCGATGATGTCGATGCCCTGCGCGAGGCACTTGCCGCCGATGACCGTTTTGCCGGTATCCCCTGGGTTGTCGTTTCGATGGGCGCTGCCGGTTCGGTGGGCTTCCATGAGGGCCGCGCGTTCCGCGCCAAGACGCCCGCGATTGCGGCTGTGAACGCGACGGGTTCCGGTGACTCGACCATCGCCGGCTTTGCGCATGCCATTGCTGCCGGCGCCGACGACGTCACGGTGCTCAAGACCGCAAATACCTGCGGCAAGCTTAACGCCATGGATCCCAAGACCGGCCACCTGGTCATGGATCGCTGGGACGAGATCTACAACAACGTTGAAGTAACGGAGCTTTAGGGTTACGCGGTTTTACCAAACCGCGTAACGGCTCGACGCTGCGCGGGCCGCA
>CABVAS010000011.1 GCA_902496375.1 uncultured Collinsella sp. | reverse complement strand
CCCGGGCGTTATGGCTCCTGCCGACTACGACCTTGCCGGATTTACCGTGGGCGTCGTCGACCGTCCCAAGATGCTCGACCCCGCAAACGTCCGCCCCGGCGACGTTATCCTGGGCCTGCCTTCCACTGGCGTGCACTCCAACGGCTACTCGCTCGTGCGCAAGGTCATCGGCGTCGACGGCATTAAGCCGGGCACGCCCGAGGCCGCCGCTAAGGCCGAGGAGCTGAGCCGCCCGCTCGAGGAGCTCGGCGGCGCATCGCTGGCAGACGCCCTGCTGGCTCCCACGCGCATCTACGTCAAGCCGATTCTGGAGCTGCTGCGCGGCGGCGCCAACGTGCACGCCATCGCCCACATCACCGGTGGCGGCATCACCGAGAACCTCAACCGCGCGCTTGCCGACGACGTTGACGCCGTGGTCACCCGTAACGGTGCCGAGATGGGCTGGGATGTTCCGCCCGTCATCACCTACGTGTCGCGCCAGGCCGAGCTCGCGCCCAACGAGGCATGCAAGACCTTCAACATGGGCGTCGGCCTGTGCCTGATCGTCGCTCCCGAGGACGAGGCCGCGGTGACCGAGGCCCTGGTCGCGCTGGGCGAGAAGCCGTTCCGCGTGGGCGAGTGCGTCGAGGGTTCCGGTAAGGTCGTGTACTCCGATGAGCGCTAACGAGCAGATGGCTGCCGCCAAGGGCCTGGACTTTGTGTCCTATACCCGTCCGACCGGCACCGATACGGCCGAGCCGCTCAAAATCGGCGTGCTCATCAGCGGTTCGGGTACCAACCTGCAGGCGTTGATCGACCTGATCGCCGCCGGCAAGCTCAACGCTTCGATTGAGCTTGTGGTGTCGAGCCGTCCTTCGGCTAAGGGTTTGCAGCGCGCTGAGCGCGCGGGCATCCAGACGCTCACGCTGTCCAAGGATGTCTACGCCGACCCTATTGCCGCCGACGAGATCATCGCGCACGAGCTGCTCGAACGCGGCTGCGAGTATGTGGTCATGGCCGGCTACATGCGCATGGTGCACACGCCGCTGCTGGCGGCGTTTCCCAACCGCGTGGTCAACTTGCATCCGGCACTGCTGCCGAGCTTTACCGGTGCGCATGCGATTGACGATGCCTTTGCGCGCGGTGTCAAGGTGACCGGCGTGACCGTGCACTTTGCCAACGAGATCTACGACAACGGCCCCATCATCGCCCAGCGCGCGCTGGCTGTCGAGGAAGGTTGGGATGTCGACACGCTCGAGGAGCACATCCATGCGATTGAGCACGTGCTGTATCCCGAGGTCGTGCAAATGCTCGCCGACGGTCGCGTCCACGTGCTGGAGAGCGGCAAGGTCGCAATTGACGCGCCTCGCGGCTAGCGGCGCACAGTACAATTTAGCCGAGTAGTCAGGGTGGTCATTGGCGCCAAGGCGCGCGTGGCCACCTTTTGTTTTGGGTAGTCACCTGCCACGTTCTTTAACGACTAGTCATTTTAGAACGTCCCCGATGGCTAGGTGAGAGAGGTGAGCGCATGGCGGATAACGAAGCGCTGTTTACGCCTGAGCTGGTGTTTTTTGATTGGGAGTGTGCGACGCCGGATGAGGTGTTCGCGCGGCTCGAGGGCGAGCTTGCACCACGTGGCTACATTGCATCCGGTTGGCTCGACGCCGTTCGCACGCGCGAGGATGCCTATCCCACGGGTCTTGCCATGCCGGCGGCAAACATTGCCATTCCGCATACCGATCCGGGGTTTGTGGCCAAGCCCTATATCGCGGTGGTGAAGCCCGCCGCGCCCGTGACATTTAACGCTATGGCTGGCATGGGCGCTCCGGTGCCGGCGCAGATCGTTATCAATCTGGGCATCGCAGAGCCGGGCGGCCAGGTCGAGGCCCTGCAGGCGCTCATGAACATCTTTATGGACGCCGATGCCGCAGCCGACGTGCTCGGCCAGACCACGTCCCAGGGCATGGTCGACGCCATCCGCCGCCACTTCTAAGGTGGGCTGAGTCGGCACTTGGGGACGTTCCTTTTCTGCCGGCAGTAAAGGACAGTCCCCAAGTGCCAAGTGCCGCATCTGTCCCCTTTGCACCAAAATGGTGCAGATTAACCTGTCCCCAATGCACCAAGCGTGCCGCGGGGGCTGCGTTGTGACACAATGGCGTTTGTTCGATTCGTTATGCGAAAGGCCAACTATGGCAAACAAGAAAAAGAACTCCGAGGCCGCGCCGACGCCCGAGCAGCAGGCTCGCGCTGCCTCCAGCTCTCGCAAGAAGCAGCGCAAGACGTACGTGTCTAAGACCGTCAAGATCGTCTTGGTGGTCATCGGCGTGCTGGCGATGCTGCTTTCCGTCTCGGCGATGGCGTGCTCCGGCCTTATGTCGCAGGCCGAGGACACCTCGGGCTACAAGCTGACCGGCGGTGTTGCTGCCACTATCAACGGCACCAACCTTACCGAGGACACCGTGACCAAGCAGATCATGAGCATGCGCACGTCCTACGGCTACACCAAGGATGAGGATTGGGCGCAGTATCTGGTTGACAACGACCTCACGCCCAAGAAGTACCGCAAGCAGCTCATCGACTCCTACACGCAGCAGATTCTGCTTCAGCAGGCACAGAAGGAGAACGGCGTGACGGTGTCGGACGAGGAGGTCGAGAAGGCTTGGAAGGACGCGTGCAAGAGCGCGGGCGGTGCCAAGGCCTTTAAGAAGACCCTCAAGACCTACGGCTATACCGAGGACACCTACAAGGATTCGCTCAAGGAGAGCCTGGCGCAGCAGAAACTCAAGGATGCCGTGGCGCCCACCAGCAAGCCCAAGGACAGCGAGATCGTCGATTACATCAACGAGAACCTGTCTAACTACAACGATGCTCGCCGCTCGTCGAACATCCTGATCAAGGTTGATTCCGACGCTTCCGACGAGGACAAGGCTGCCGCCAAGGCCAAGGCACAGGAGTGCCTGGACAAGATCAACTCCGGTGAGTTGAGCTTTGAGGACGCCGTTGAGCAGTACTCCGACGATACCAGCTCCAAGGAGAAGAAGGGCGATGTGGGCTGGGATAAGCTCACCACTTTCGTCGACAGCTACCAGACGGCGCTCGAGGGGCTCAACAAGGGCGACGTGAGCGAAGTCGTCGAGTCGACCTATGGTTACCACATCATCAAGTGCACCGACTACTTCCATGTCGATAATCAGGTCGATGACATCAACCAGGTGCCCAAGGCCATCAAGAAGTACGTTTCCAATGTGGTGAAGATGCAAGCGGCCAGCACCGCGTACAGCGAGTGGCTGGAGCAGTACAAGAAGGATGCCGACATCACCGTTAACCCCATGCCCAAGGACGTACCCTATAACGTGAGTCTGAAGGGCGTCACCAAGAGCTCGACCGACGATTCGTCGACGACTGAGTAATCATGGGGCGGTGCTCGCGCGAGTGCCGCCCACGCTATTAGAGAGGATTTGCAGATGACCAACGAAGAGCTGCAGAAGGAAATGATCGCCGCCATGAAGGCCAAGGACAAGGTCCGCCTGTCCATCATTCGCCAGGTTAAGGCCGAGGTGAAGAATATCGAGGTCAACGAGCGCCGCGATGTGACCGAGGAAGACGTCAACAGCATGATCAAGCGTCTGATCAAGCAGACGAGCGAGACGCTGGAGATGTCCATCAAGGCCGGCACCGACCAAGAGCGTACCGACAACCTGACCGAGCAGGTCAAGATTCTGGAGAGCCTGCTGCCCGCGCAGGTTTCGGGCGAGGAGCTCGAGGCCCTGATCGAGCAGGTTATCGCCGAGCTGGGCGCCACGTCCAAGAAGCAGATGGGCCAGGTTATGGGTGCCCTGGGCAAGGCCACCGGCGGCAACTTCGACAAGCCGGCAGCGGCAAAGATCGTCGGAGCCCGCCTCGCGTAGGGGCCGAGTGGCACACAGTTGAGGCTGAGGGGGCGTGGCCGTCATGGTCGCGCCCCTTTTTGCTGGGCTGGGCACTCATTGGGGACAGGCTTAAATGAGTGCCCAATGAGCAGGTACTCATTTAAGTCTGTCCCCAATGAGTGGGTGGAAGGTTGCGGGTTCTTTACGGGAATGTAGTGTGGGCTGCGGAAACGCGGTTCTTTCCGTACAATAGTTCAACTCGTGTAAACGCAGGGAAGGGACATTCATGGCAGACATGATCGAGATCAAGCATCTCAACAAGTACTTTGGCGACCTGCATGTGCTCAAAGATATCAATCTCACCGTCAAGCGCGGCGAGAAGCTCGTAATGATCGGGCCTTCCGGCTCGGGTAAGTCGACGCTCATCCGTTGCGTCGATTATCTGGAGGAGCCCACGTCGGGCGAGGTCGTCATCGACGGTACGCCGCTCACCAAAAAGAATCACCTGGAGATGGCTCGCAAGTATAGTTCCATGGTGTTTCAGCAGTTCAACCTGTATCCCAACATGACGGTGCTCGGCAACCTGACGCTCGCGCCCATCAAGCTGCAAAAGAAGAGCAAGGAGGAGGCGACCGAGATCGCCATCGCTGCGCTCAAGCGCGTCGGCATGGCACATAAGGCCGGCGAGTATCCGCAGAATCTCTCGGGTGGTCAGCAGCAGCGCATCGCCATCGCCCGTGCCCTGTGCACCAAGCAGCCCATCATCCTGTTTGACGAGCCGACCTCGGCGCTCGACCCCGAGATGGTCCAGGAGGTTCTGGACGTTATGATTGAGCTCGCGCAGGAGGACATCACCATGATCTGCGTGACGCACGAGATGGGTTTTGCGCGTCAGGTGGCCGACCGCGTCATCTTTATGGAGGACGGCCGCATTCTGGAGGAGGGCACGCCCGAGCACTTCTTCGATAACCCCGAGAACCCGCGCTGCCGCGAGTTCCTGTCCAAGATTCTGCACTAGGCGCGGTGATGGACATGACGGATATGACGAGGGCGGCCGTGTCGCGCCGCCACTTTTTGCAGCTGGCGGGCGCCGGCATGCTCGCGCTGACGGGGACCGCGCTTACCGGTTGCGGCAACTCCGCCGGCGGCGAGGGTTCCGACAAGGGGTCCAAGCTTGCGGCCATCAAGTCGCGTGGCCATCTGAATGCCGGCGTTAAGAAGGACGTTCCCGGCTATGGCTATTACGACACCGCTAAGGGCCGCTTTGAGGGCATGGAAGTCGATTTGTGCTACCAGATCGCCGCTGCCGTCTTTGGCGTGAGCTACAAGGAGGCCCGCGCCCAGGAGCTTGTCGAGTTTACCGACGTAACGCCCAAGACACGCGGCCCGCTGATCGATAACGGCCAACTCGACGTGGTCGCGGCGACCTACACCATCACCGACGAGCGCAAGAAGAGCTGGGATTTCTCGACGCCGTACCGCACCGACTACGTGGGGCTCATGGTCAAGAAGCGTTCGGGCTTTACCTCGATTGAGGATCTGGACGGCAAGGTCATCGGCGTGAGCCAGGGTGCTACCACGCAGGGCCTGATCGAGCAGATGATCAAGGACAACGGCTTTAGCTGCAAGCCAGAGTTTAGGGCCTTTAGCGGCTATCCCATCATCAAGAGCTCGCTCGACGCCGGCAATATCGACGTCTTTGCCATGGACCGCTCCACGCTGGCCGGTTACATGAACGAGACCGTTGAGCTGCTGCAGCCCGAGGTCAAGTTTGGCGAGCAGGGCTACGGCGTGGCGACCAAGAAGGGCTGCGACCTTTCGGCCGTGGTCGATCAGGTGATTTGCGATCGCCTGGCCGACGGCTGGCTCGACCAAGAGGTCAAGACCTGGGGTCTTGTATAGGCGCATCGTCCAAGGAAGGAATCAAATGCTCGAAGGATTATTTGACGCCGACCGTTGGTCGACGACATTTCAAAATATGGGGCCCTTCTGGGAGGGCTTTGGCGTGACGCTGCAAGTGGTCGTTGCCGGCCTGCTGTTGTCGCTGGTGCTGGGCACGCTGCTGGGCGTGTTCTCTACCACTCGCTCGCGCGTGCTGCGCGCCATAAGCCGCGTGTACGTGGAGTTTTACCAGAACACCCCGTTGCCCGTGCAGGTGCTCTTTATGTACATGGCCGGTCCGCAGTTTTTGCAGGCCATAACCGGTGCCGACCAGCCGGTGCGCATCGCGCCGTTCGTGCTGGGCTTCTTGGGCGTGGGTCTGTATCACGCGGCCTACATTTCGGAGGTCATCCGCACTGGTATCGAGGCGGTTCCGCGCGGTCAGATGGAGGCGGCCCAGAGCCAGGGCTTCACCCGTGCGCAGGCGTACTGGTACATCGTACTGCCCCAGACATTCAAGATCATTCTGCCGCCGCTGTGCAACCAGGCGCTCAACCTGGTCAAGAATACGTCGGTGCTGGCGCTTGTGGCCGGCGGCGACCTTATGTACCGTTCCGACAACTTTGTGAGTCTGTACGGTTACCTGCAGGGATACATCGTCTGCTGCCTTATGTACTTCATCATCTGCTTTCCGCTCGCCATACTGGTGCAGTGGCTCGAGCGCCGCTCCAAGGAGCGTCCGCGCGGTGTGAGCCTGGCCGAGCTGGGGCTCGACAACGTAGAGGAGGCCTAGCGCATGGAAATCTTCAACGCGACCAACCTGCTCTACATTTGGGGCGGCTTTGTTAAGACGATCGAGATCTCGGCGCTGTCGATCTTTTTCTCGCTCATCTTTGGCACGGTACTGGCGCTCGTTAAAAGCTATGCGCCCCGCCCGTTCCGTATTTTGGTGAGCGCCTATATCGAGCTGTTCCGTTGCACGCCAAACCTGCTGTGGATCCTTTTTATCTACTTTACGGTGCAGGGTTTGGACATTGTGATTTCGACCATCGCCTTTACGCTGTTTACCAGCGCCGTTATGGCCGAGATTGTGCGCGGCGGCCTCAACTCGATTCCGCGCGGCCAGTTTGAGGCGGCGCAGAGCCAGGGCTTTGGCTTCTTTGCCACCATGCGCTACATCATTCTGCCGCAGACGTTTAAGACGATCATTCCGGCGCTGTTTAGCCAGTGCACGACCGTCATTAAGGACAGCTCGTATCTTTCGGGCATTAACGTGGCCGAGCTCATGTACACGGCAAACGTCGTGATGGCCCACGCGATCGACCTGTCGCAGGTGCTTATGCTCTACGGCCTGGTGTTTGCGATGTACTTTGTGCTCAACTTTGGTATTTCGCTGCTGGTTCGCGCATATCAGAGGCGAATGGTGGCAGCGTAGAATGTGGCAAAGGGACAGCCCCTTTGTCACATAGAGAAAGGAATCGCGATGAGCGATCTGGAGAATAAGAAGAATCCTGTGGTCATTACCATCGCGCGCGACTTTGGCGCCGAGGGCCACGAGATTGGCCGCATGCTTGCCGACGAGTTGGGGATTCCGCTGTACGACAACGAGCTGCTGGTGCGTGCGTCGCTGCGCGCGGGCGAGTCGCTCGATAAGATGGCCGCCTATGACGAGCGTCTGGCCGTTGAGAACATGGCGTTTCTGCCCGACCGCTACGATGCGCGTTCGTACTCGGATAAGTTGTTCCAAAAGATGAGCCAGGTGATTTTGGATTTGGGCGAGACCGAGAGCTGCATTATCGAAGGCCGCCTGTCCGATTACCTGCTGCGCAACAACCCCAACCACATTGCCGTGTTGGTGACCGCACCCTTTGAGGACCGCGTCGAGATCGTGCGCAAGAAGCGCGGCCTCAACAAAAAGAAGGGTGCCAAGCTGGTCAAGCAGCAGCAGAAGGCGCGCGAGGCGTTCTATAAGCGCTACAGTGCCGGCAAGTGGAAGATGACGAGCGGCAAGGATATCGTCGTCAACCGCGCCAAGCTGGGCCGCGAGGGCTGCAAGGATGTCATCGCCGCAGCCTACCGCTACAAGGCAGCGCAGCTCGAAGGCTAGCCGATCAAAACCATCACAAAGGTGCCTGTCCCCATCGTGGTGGTCGGGCGATCGGCATAGAAAAAGTCCCCGCCGGGCGTGTGCTCGACGGGGACTTTGCCGTTTGGTAGCTAGCGCTGTAGGTGATTACTCGCCCAGCAGGCTCTTGGTGATGGAAGCGGCGGCCTTCTTGCCGGCGCCCATCGCCAGAATGACCGTAGCGGCACCGGTGACGATGTCGCCGCCGGCCCAGATGCGGGGATCGGTGGTCTGGCCGGTCTCCTCGTCGGCGACGATGTAGCCCCACTTGTTGAGCTCCATCTTGCCGCCGATCTTCTTTGCGAAGGGGTTGGCGTTGGTACCGATAGCCGAGATCGCGACGTCGCAGGGAATCTCCTCGATGGCGCCCTCGATGGGCACCGGGCGACGACGGCCGGACTCGTCGGGCTCGCCGAGCTCCATCTTCTGGACCTTGACGGCGCACACGGAGCCGTCCTCGCCAGCGACAAACTCGAGCGGGGAGACGAGCGGCAGAACCTCGACGCCCTCGGCCTTGGCATGGTGCAGCTCGGCGCGACGGCAGGGCATCTCGTCCTCGGTACGGCGGTAAGCGATGATGGCGTGCTCGGCGCCCAGACGCTTGGCGGTACGGACGGCGTCCATAGCCACGTTGCCGCCACCAAAGACGACGACGTTCTTGCCGTGCTTGGTGGGGGTGTCGTACTCGGGGAACTTGTTGGCCTTCATCAGGTTCACGCGGGTGAGGTACTCGTTAGCGAAGAAGACGTTGGGCAGGTTCTCGCCGGGGACGTTGAGGAACTTGGGCAGGCCAGCGCCTGTCGCCACGTAGATGGCGTCGAAGCCCTGCTCGAACAGCTCCTCGGCCGTGGCCATGTTGCCCACGACGGAGTTGTACTCAAACTTGACGCCCATGTCCTCCAGGCCGTCAATCTCGCGCTTGACGACTGCCTTGGGCAGACGGAACTCGGGGATGCCGTAGACCAGCACGCCGCCGCCGGTGAAGAAGGCCTCAAAGACGGTGACGTCAAAGCCGTTGCGGGCGAGCTCGCCGGCGCAGGTGATGCCGGACGGACCGGAGCCGACGACAGCGACCTTCTTGCCGTTCTTGGGGGCCATCTTGGGCGTGGAGGCGAGCTCGGGGCGGTCACCCAGGAAGCGCTCGAGCTGGCCGATGGCCACGGGCTCGGACTTCTTACCACGGATGCACTTGCCCTCGCACTGGTTCTCCTGCGGGCAGACGCGGCCGCAGATGGCGGGAAGCATGGAGTCCTCGCGGATGGTATCGAGAGCGCCGCCGAAGTCCTTCTCGCGGATCTGCTCGATAAAGCGGGGGATGTTGATGTTGACGGGGCAGCCCTCAACGCAGAACGGCTTCTTGCAGTTGAGGCAGCGCTCGGCCTCGGCCAGCGCCATCTCCTCGGTGAAGCCCTTGTCGACGGGGCGGAAGTCGCAGGCGCGCTCGGCAGCCGGCTCCTCGTTATCGGGGGTGCGGGGCGACTTCATATCGGCAACGAAACGACCGTTAACTAGTGGCATGCGCAGCTCTTTTCCTCATAGGCCTTGAGGGACTCGCCCTCTTCGGAACGGTAAGCGGCCTGGCGGGCACGAAGGTCATCCCAGTCGACCAGGGTGGCATCGAAGTCGGGGCCGTCGACGCAAGCGAACTTGGTCACGCCGCCCACCTCGACGCGGCAGCAGCCGCACATGCCGGTGCCGTCAACCATGATGGGGTTGAGCGACGCGGTGATGGGGGTGTCGTACTTCTGGGCGGTGAGGGTCGAGAACTTCATCATCGGAACGGGGCCGACGCAGAAGACCTGGCTCACGGCCTTGTCCTGCAGCAAGCGCTCCAGCGGAGCGGTGACAACGCCCTGCTCGCCGTAGGAGCCGTCGTCGGTGGTGATGTGGATGTGGTCCTCGTCGAGGAGCTCGCGGAACTGGTCCTCCATGAGCAGGAGGTCCTTGGTGCGGGCGCCCATGATGGCGTGCACCTCGTGGCCGGTCTCGACCAGGTGCTTGGCGACCGGGAAGGCAATTGCCAGGCCGACGCCGCCGCCAATGACGGCGCAGGGGCCCTCGGCCATCTCGGTGGGAACGCCCAGCGGGCCCACGACGTCGCGCAGCGACTCGCCGGCCTCGTAGGTGGAAAGCATTTCGGTGGTCTTGCCGATCACCATGAAGATGAACTCGACCCAGCCCTCGTCACCGTTCCAGCCGGCCAGGGTAAACGGGACACGCTCGCCCGTCTCGTTGGCGCGAACCATGAGGAACTGTCCAGCGTGCGCATGCTTGGCGATTGCAGGCGCCTCGATGCGGAACTTGAACACCTTCTCCGAGAACTGCGTCTTCTCCAGGATCTTATACATAGAACCCCTCTCTTGTTAGGGCCGCCGAACCGTGCCTCCACGGAAATGGACGGTAGCCCGAATAAAACCGTACGCGCACAGGCGTTGTGCAGACATACGGTGCAAATTATACCCTCATGGACATGTCACTTACGTGTGTCTTCGGCGGTTGGGAGCAGGGTTTGTCCACTTTGGCCTACCAAATAGGGAAAGGTTTATTTTGGTCGGTTTTATCAGGCAAAACGGCAAAGGGGGCCGGCCTCGGGTTGTGATGAGGCCGGCCCCCTTTGGGGCGCTATGTGTGTATGGCAGTGCGGGGTTTATTTCGATGCGGCCACCGGGGCGTTTTCGTAGATAAAACCTGCCAAAATAAACCTGTCCCTAAATAGTAGGTTTTAGTGCTTGCCGTTGGCGGAGGCGGCGCCGTTGACGTGGTCGCGGGCATAGATCACGCCGTGGACGATGGCTAGACCGGCGGCATCTGCGGCACGGGCGCAGGTGTCCTGGAAGTCCTCGGCTTCGCGGGCGCGCAGCTGCTTGAGCACGTAGTCTGCTACGGCCATCTTGCCGGGAGGGTTGCCGATGCCGGTGCGGATACGGCTAAAGTCGCGGCTGCCCATCTTGTCGATGATGGAGCGCAGGCCGTTGTGGCCGGCATGGCCTCCGCCCACCTTAACACGCACGTCGCCGGCGGGAATATCGAGCTCGTCGTGGATTACGAGCAGCTCCTCGGCCTTGATCTTGTACTCGCGGCAGAGCTTGGAGATGGGGCCACCCGAGGTATTCATATACGACTGCGGCTTGACCAGTACAATCTGGCGCTTACCGCCCTCTTCCTCGGGATCGTTGATGTTGATGAGCGCGACCTCGGCGCCGGCCTGGTTTTTCCAGTACGTGACGCCGGCCTGACGGGCCAGCTCGTCGATCGCTTTGAAGCCAGCGTTGTGGCGGGTTTCGGCATACTCATCGCCAGGGTTGCCAAGTCCGGCAACCATGCGAATCTTAAGCGGCTGTGCAGCTGCCATGTTCATCCTTTCGTTGATTTGTCGCCTGCTATGGTGAGCGACCCTGTTGCCGCTGTCAAATGGAGGGAAATTGAGGTTGTTTGGGGGCGTTTGGACGGCCGCCGAAATTCGAGGTGGACAGTTAGTTCAGATACGTATAAGTTCTGAGGATTCGAGGTGCTCAATTCAATGCCGATACGTTGTTTTGGAGCCTTAGTTAGTCCATACGGCGTTGTTTTGAAGTTTACCCTGCCTTCAAATAGGGCGAATGGTATAGAGATGGCTGCAAAACAGCCTAATTCAATGTGTCCATTTATACGTATCTGAACTAACTGTCCAGCCCTGTTCGACGGCGTGCGGGTGATTCGCCGTTAGACCGGCGCAAGGCCGATTCCGGCCCGCAGGGCGTTGAGCCAAGCGGCCTGACGCTTGCGATAGCCCTTGATACGGTATCGGAATCGGACTCCCGCGAGTCGATGCATCGTTTGGGCGAAGGCTTCGAGTGCAACAAGGTCTTTCATTTGGTCGCGATTGATAACCAGGACGTGGATGCCCATTGCCTTGAGGCCATTATTTCGATTGCCATCGTGGATGCGAGCGTTTTGAAGCTCATGCCCAATTCCGTTGTATTCGTTGTCGACTCCGGCTGCCGGGCAATATAGGTCGCAGATGGCATAGGGGATGCCCGAGGACATGTTGACCGCAAGAGTGTCGAAGTCGATTCGATAGTTGAGTAGCAGGCCTCCCATGGGCAGACTGCAACATCCGAATCCTCCAAAGCGCATGGGCGCTCCGAGAACGGCAAACATTAGGGATTCGGCTGGGGATGCAGATCCGGGTCGGGCAAGTTTGACTGCCGTGCGAAACGAGGTGTATGAGCTACTTTTGGCAAGCTGTGCAACAGCCTCGAGATCTTCGATGGTCGTGGCGGGCTCGCATTTGTAGTGTGCCTGTTCGTAGCGGGTTTCGTTCTGCTGTTCGGTCGCCGACTGGTCGCCCCGGCAATCGAGGTCGTCCATCGCTTCGTAGTCATCGCCCTTGGGCCAGATGTCGTCATAGGCAATGGGGTATGTTGCCCCGGGAGGAAGGGAGTAGGTTCCGAGCAGCTCCATAAGGAGCATCAAGGTTTTGGCGACTGATTCATTTTTGGAACAAAGCATGGCTGTCATGGCAGGAGACGTTGCGTAGATGTCGGCCTCGACGTGCATAATTGCACCTTCAGGAAGAGGAGTGGAGAGAATATGCTGAAGAAGTCGCTTGTCGGGGCGCCTGTTGTCTTCGTTTGAAACGAGAAGATCGAGCAGTTCGGAATCATCTTCATTCCAGGCGTCGAGTATCGAAAGTGCGCCAAAGTCTATCGCGTCATTGTTGGGAATGCAGCCAGCCAAGGCCTGTGCTTGCTGTTCGCTATCAACGGAGTCCCAGGGTAGGGCAGAGTACGCCCGTCGTGCGCGACGAATTACGCGGAGGGCGGAGAGATGTGAAATCACGGTCGTCATAGCTATAACGTACTAAGTTGGCGGCAGAATGCGACCGCCATACCGTTCTTTTCGCTCAGCGGGGCGCTGCGCGCCATGAACGGCTGGGTGTTATGAAATCGGTGGAATCGGTTGAGGGGATTGCAGGAAATTGAGCTCTGCCGCGAAGGTTGACGATAGCTACTGGACAGTTAGTTCAGATACGTATAAGACGGTGGGCGTTCGAGGCGTTTCTAAGGGCTTTCGAGGGCGATTTGAGGGTAAATATGCGGCGGTCGTACTCGAAAGCGATGAGCTTTGGGCAGTATGGCGTTCGCCGGGGAGCTCAGAACGGCCTTTGGAGCTTTAAAAAAATACGTATCTGAACTAATTGTCCAGGGAAGGTTGTCGAGGGGTAGAAAAAGGGTCGGAAGCGAGCTTCCGACCCTTTAAAAACACCAAAGATGATGAGATGCACGCTGGATTACAGCGCGAAGTCGCCGCCGACGAGCGTGGAGACGGGCTCCTCGTGGTAAACGGCGGAGATGGCCTGAGCGAACTCCTCGGCGACCGAGATGGTCTTGATCTTGCCGCCGACCTCGACGGGAATGGCGTCGGTGACGAGGCACTCGACGATCGGGGCGTCGTTCAGACGCTCGATGGCCGGACCGGAGAAGATGCCGTGGGTGGCGCATACGTAGATGTCGCCGGCGCCCATAGCCTTGAGCTCCTTGACGTTGGCGCACAGGGTGCCTGCGGTGTCGATCATGTCGTCGTTGATGATGCAGGTCTTGCCCTTGATGTCACCGATGATGCCCATGACCTCGGCGGCGTTGTGGCGCGGACGGCCCTTGTGGGCGATGGCCAGGTCGCAGCCGAGCATGTCGGACAGCTTCTTGGCGGCCTTGGCGCGGCCCACATCGGGGGAGACGACAACCAGGTTGTCGGTGTCGAAGTGCATGTCGTTGTAGTACTGGCCAAACAGCGGCAGCGCGGACAGGTGGTTAACCGGGATATCAAAGAAGCCCTGGATCTGGCCCTGGTGCAGGTCGAGGGTGATGATGCGATTGACGCCGGCGCGCTCGAGCAGGTTGGCGACGAGGCGGGCGGTGATGGGCTCGCGCGGGCCGGCCTTGCGGTCCTGGCGGGCATAGCCGTAGTGGGTGATAACGGCGGTGATGGAGCGGGCGGATGCGCGCTTGGCAGCGTCGGTGGCGATGAGCAGCTCCATAAGCATGTCGTTGACGTTGCCGCCGGCCACGGACTGAATCAGGAAGACGTCGGCGCCGCGGACGGTCTCGTCGTAGCGGGCGTAAATCTCACCGTTGGCGAACTGCTTTAGCGTAAGGCCCGAAAGCTCGACCCCAAGGTACTCAGCGATCTTCTGAGCGAGGGGACGGTTGGAGGAACCGGAATACACGCGGATGGACTTGCGCATATTCTCCGACTTCTCGGGATCATTAATCGGCATTACCCTTCTCCTTTATATCGAATGCCATATAGATGCCTTGTTGCATTGTAACCGCGCGACGGGGTTAATCGGGTCTTGATAACGTCTTTACCGTCAACGGACACGAACCGACCACTCATCCGGTTGTGCAGGTCACGATAGAAAAAGGAGCCGCCCCCATGGGAACAGCTCCTTAGATGCTTGGTAAAACGTTATACCTCGTCGTCCTCGTGCAGACGGCGGCGATAATCGGCGGCCCAGCCCTCAATATTTACCTGACGGGCGCGGCCCAGACCGAGTGCGTCGGCCGGGACCAATCTATGATGACGGAGCCGGCGGCCACGAGCGCGCCGTCGCCAATCTGGGCGGGCGCGACCATCATGGTGTCGGAGCCGATGAAGGCATCCTTGCCGATGACGGTCTTGTGCTTGTGTACGCCATCGTAGTTGCAGGTGATGGAGCCCGCGCCCACGTTGACGCCGGAGCCCATGGTGGTATCGCCGATGTAGGACAGGTGCGGCACCTTGGAGCCCTCGCCGATCGTGGACTTCTTGATCTCCACGTGCGTGCCGGCCTTGGAACCGTCGAGCATGTGGGTGCCCGGGCGCAGGTAGGCGCGCGGGCCGCAGTCGACGCCGTTCTCGATGACGGCCTCGACGGCGATGGTTTCATCGATGGTGCAGCCGCTGCCGACGGTGGTGTCGGTGAGGCGGCTGTTGGGGCCGAGCTGGCACTCCTCGCCCACGGTGACGTGGCCGATCAGGTGCGTCTGCGGCCACACGACGGTGTCGCGGCCGATGACGGCATCGGGACCGATCCAGGCCTGCGTGGGATCGATGAACGTGACGCCCTCGGCCATCCAGTGCTCGTTGATGCGGTCGCGCGCGATGGCGGTGAGCTGCGCGAGCTGAATGCGGCTGTTGACGCCCAGGCCGTCGCGGTAGTCGTCGCAGTGGAAGATGGAGACGGCCTGGGCGTGGCCTTTGAGGATCTCGAGCATGTCGGGCAGGTAGTACTCGGACTGCGCGTTGTCGTTGCCGATCTCGTTAATGTGGGCGGCGAGCTGCGCGCCGTCGAAGGCGTAGCAGCCGGCGTTGCACTCGAGCAGCGTGGCGGCCTGCTCGGGCGTGCAGTCCTTCTGCTCGATGATGCGCTCGATCTGACCATCGGCGCCCAGCTTGATGCGGCCGTAGCCGAAGGGATCGGGCGGGGTCATGGTCATGACGGTGCAGGCGAGCTCGCCGGTGGCGACGGTCTGTGCGAACTTGGCGACGGTGTCGGCGGTGATGAGCGGCAGGTCGCCGTTGAGCACGACGACGGGGCCTTGCGTGATGCCGCAGGCCTCGAGCGCGACCTTCACGGCGTGGCCGGTGCCCAGGCGCTCGGTCTGCTCGACGCACTCGACCTTGGTGGCGCTGTTGGCGTAGGCGCCGTCGATGAGGGCGCGCATCTCGTCGGCGTGGCTGCCGATGACGACCACGACGCGGCTGCAGCCGGCCTTGATGGTGGCGTCGACGATCCACTGAACCATGGGCTTGCCCAGGATCTTGTGCGAAACCTTGCAGTGGTTCGACTTCATGCGGGTGCCCTCGCCGGCGGCGAGGATAATTGCGGTTGCGTCCATGTGATCTCCTGTTACGTTATAGAGACGTGTGCTTGGAAACGATACACGGCGCAATATGATACCGCAGGCATATGATGAGCGCGTAACGATTGGATTGCGGCGGTTGAGGCTTGCGCCGCCGGCGTGGCGTTTGCGCTGGCCGTGCATGGCGGCGGTGCTGCGGAGCTGTCGTTTGAGCGAGGGGACGGGGGTGCCCGTGGACAACATACGAGAGGAGTTTGGCGGCGAGCCCGTCGCGGCATTCTCGATGTCGCATCCAGCTGTGCCGGCGCTCTATATAGTGCTGACGCTGGGGCTCACCATGTTCTCGATGCAGCCGGTGCTGATTGCGCTGTCACTTGCGGGCGGGTTGGCGTATGGATTTGCGACGCGTGGGGCTGCCCGCACGCTGGGCGCACTTCGCTGGCAGCTGCCGGTGATTTTGATTATCGCGCTGGTCAATCCACTGTTTAGTGCCTCGGGCTCGACGGAGCTGTTCCGTATTGGCATGCGCGCGGTGTATCTGGAGAGCATGGTATACGGCCTGTGCATGGGCGGGCTGTTTGTGGCGAGCGTGCTGTGGTTTGAGGCCGCGGCGTCGATGCTCGAATACGACAAGGTGCTCGCGCTTTTGGGTAACGCCGCACCGGTGATCGCGCTCATGATCTCGATGTGCATGAGGCTTATCCCGCAGTTTTTGCGCCGCGGCCGTACGGTGCTGGCGGTGCAGGATGCGATTGATGTGCCGGGCCGCGCGCCGGCCGACCCCGTGCGCTCGCGCCTGCGGGCATCGAGTGCATTGATGGGCTGGGGCATGGAAGATTCGTTGGAGCGCGCGGACGCGATGCGCTCGCGCGGGTGGGGCGCCGCGACGCGTCGTACGACGTATGCGCGGTATCGACTGGGGCGCAGCGACGTTGCCGCGCTGGTTGGGCTTGCGCTGTTTGGTGCTGCCGCGGTTGCGGTGGCGTGGACCGCGACGACGCAGTATTCGTTTTACCCGCAGCTTTCGGTGCCCGCGCCGTGGCCGGGCTATGTTGTATACGCTGCCTGGATGGCGCTGCCTTGCGTGCTGTGCGCGATTGACGAGAAGAGGTTTGGCTGATGACCCGGTTGGATAGCTGCTCGGTAACGGGCGGGGCGTGCGGCTCCGATGTGCCTGCGATTGAGGTGCGGGGCCTTAGTTTTGCCTATCCCGGGGCCGAGGCACCGGTGCTCGAGGGGCTTGATTGGCGTGTTTCCCAAGGTGCGTTTGCGCTGCTTGTTGGCGGTACCGGTTCGGGCAAGTCGACGCTACTCTCGCTGCTCAAACCCGAGATCGCGCCGACGGGCGAGCGCGCTGGCGAACTGCGCGTGCTGGGCGAGAGCGTTGCCGACATGGATGTTCGGACGTCCGCGGAGCGCGTGGGCTATGTGTTTCAGGATCCCGAGAACCAGATTGTGTGCGAGACCGTGTGGCACGAGATGGCGTTTGGCCTGGAAAACTTGGGGCTAGCGCGTGACGAGATGCGTCGTCGCGTGGCCGAGACCAGCTATTTCTTTGGGCTGGAGGATTGGCTCCACCGCGATACCGATACGCTTTCGGGTGGTCGCAAGCAGCTGCTGTCGTTGGCCGCCGTGTTGGCGCTCCGCCCGCGCGTGCTGCTGCTCGATGAGCCCACGTCTCAGCTCGACCCCGTTGCCGAGAAGAGTTTTCTGCATGCGCTGTTTCGCGTGAATCGCGAGCTGGGCTGCACGGTTGTTGTGGCGACGCATCAGCCGCGCCCAATGCTCGAATACGCGACGTGTGCGTACCGGATTGAGGACGGTCGCGTGCGCGAGGTGGCGGATATGGCTTCTTTGGGACGCCGAGAATCGCTGTTTTCCGATGACATGTTGGGGTGGGGTGCCATCCGATGTGCAAATAAAGGAGTATTCAGCAGGCGTGAGGACAATTTGGGCTCTATGGAGCCGCTCGGGGACGTATCGAGCGCGAAAAAAAGTTCGGAATTGGACAAATCGTCCGAATTTGTGGCGCAAACGTCGCTCGAGAACGGCTCGGAAGCCTTCCCGCGCACGGATGGAAGCAGAATACTCCAAAAAATGCACGGGGGGTCGGCTACCACCCTGTCGGAAGGCTGGTTTCGCTATGACCGAGCTACCGGTTGGGTGCTGCGCGGGCTCGACGTGACGTTTTCTGCCGGTGCGGTGCATGCGATTGTGGGCGGTAACGGCTGTGGCAAGTCGACGATGCTTTCGGTGCTGGCCAAGACTGCCAAGCTGCAGCGTGGTCGTATGGTGCGCGGGGCGGCCTCGGCTGCGCTACTGCCGCAGAACCCCAAGGCG